>NZ_JBIAYZ010000028.1:0-56969 GCF_042898635.1 Micromonospora sp. NPDC000442
CCGGCATCGCCCACCTCCACAACATCATCCTCACCGGATGACACCAACATCGTTACCCGGCAACGCCTCCACCGAGTTACGAGACGTCCTTTAGTGCCTCACATACCCGTGTGGTTAGGACACGGCTCTTACTCCAGGTCCACGACCTGCTCCAGGGCTGCGCGGATCGTCTCGTCGGACACCGTGTCACCGGCAATTTCCACCTCGGCCACGATGCGGCCGTCCACTCGCTTACGCAGTATCAGGAAACGACGCCGGTCACGGTTGAGCCAGGCATGGAACAACGCCACGACGCTGCCCAGTGCCCCTCCTCCCCCGACCAGGATCGTGAGGTACTGCTCCCATCCCTTGGTGCCCGGGACGTCGGAGCCCTCGTCGTGTGCGATCAGGCCCTGTTCGAGCAGATCCGCGCGCAGGTCGTCGGCCGCGCTGAGTGCCGCTTCGTGGTCGTCCGCCACACCGGTCAGGCCGGGACTCACCACGATCGTCAAAGGACCCACCTCGCACTCCTCCTCGGAAATACCGGCGAGCCGTACAGTAGACCACTGGTTGCGTTGTGGGCAGTCGGGAGCGAGCGTGTACAAAGCCCTGCTCATCTGCAATTCAGACTATGGCCGGCCCGGGACGCTGCCGTTCCTTCGTGGTCCTGAGAAGGACGGGAACCTCCTCGCCGCCGCCCTGGCGGATCCCGAGATGGGCATGTTCACCGACGCGACCGTCCGGCCGGAGCAGAACCTGACCTCGGCACAGATGCAGCGCACCATTAACGAATTCTTCAGGTCCGCGAGTCCCGAGGACACCGTGCTGTTCTACTTCAGCGGGCATGGCCGCAGCGAGTTGCAGAAGCTCTACCTGTGCGGCGTCGACACCGAACGGGATCTCATCCCGGGCACGGCCGTCGGAAACGACACCATCAATGCGATCTTGCAGCACTGCGTGGCCCGGACGAAAATTCTCATCCTCGACTGCTGCCACGGCGGCGCGTTCAAGGGCGACAACCTGGCCGAGCAGTTCGCCGGCCGAGGCCGGTTCGTGCTCACCGCTGCCGCCGCCACCGAGCTGGCCAAGGACGCCGAGCTTGACGGCCAGCCCAGTCCGTTCACCGCAGCCCTCGTGGACGGGCTGTTGGGCGGTGCGTCCGTCGACAACGACGGCAACATCACGCTGGCGACGCTCTACGACTACCTGCACGCCATGCTCACCAATCCGCGGCCGGGCCAGAAGTTCGACGGGTACGGCCGAATCGCGATCGCCCGCCGGTCCGTCCCGGCCGCGGAACCGGTCCCGCCGCCGGCAGCGGAGGCTGATCCGCAGCCGACCGATCCGACCGAACAGGCCCTGTCGCTGCTGGAACGGCCAACTTCCGGGACGGCCGTGAACACCCAACAGCTGGCCCAGTTCCGCGCGAACCTGCGACCCGACATCGCCGTGGAGATGCCGCCTGCCCTCAACACCACCGAGTTCCTGCATCGGGCCCATCTGATGCTCAACGGGCGGCTGACCTACGCGGGGGCGCTGCTGTTCGGCGAGGATCCGACGGCCGTGGTGCCGACCGCCATGGTGACCTGCGTACATTTCAAGGGCTCGAACCGGGACGAGTGGTACGTACGAGAGGAGTTGCGTCGGACGGTACCGGAGCAGATCGTTCAGGCGCGGAACTTCGTTGCCCAGCGGACCGCGCAGGGTGAGACGTTCACCGGGGACTCGATGACACCCGTGCCGGTCAACGACTACCCGATGATCGCCGTACGGGAAGTCATCGCGAACGCCCTCGCGCACCGCGACTACGAGCACCGGGGCATGTGCGTGCACGTACGGGTATTCGACGACCGAGTGGAGATCGTGAACCCGGGTTCCTGGCACGGGCCGCAACTGCCCGACGGCGAAGCGGTTCCGATCAGCCACCTACGCTCGGAGTCCGACCGCCGTAACTTCCACTTCGCGCGGGTGCTGACCTGGATGCGACTGGTGGAGGGCGAGGGCTCGGGCATTCCCCGCGCGGTCGGCGAATGCCAGCGCATCGGCGCTCCTGAACCGACAGTTGTGCAGACCGGCGACTGCGTCATGGTGACGATCTATCCCCGGGCCCGGAGAGCCACCACGAGGGTGTACGTCTCGTCGACCTTCCGGGATCTGGCCGAGTGTCGCCGCGCGGTTCACGCCGCCGCGCGGCGGCTGAACGTCGAAGACGTCGCGATGGAGTCCTACGTCGCGGAGAGCCGGCCGCCGCTTGAGACGTCCCTGCGGGCCCTTGCCCGCAGCGATCTCTACATCGGGCTGTTCGCGTGGCGGTACGGCTATGTGCCGGAGGGGCACGACCAGTCGATAAGCGAATTGGAGTATCGGGAGGCGCAACGACTGGGCAAACCGTGTCTGATCTTCCTGCTCGCTGACGACGCACCGTGGCCGGCCTCCATGGTCGACCGTGGCGAGGCGGGCCAGCGGATCGAGGCGCTGCGCACCGAGCTTCAGGAGCGCCATCTCGTCGAGTTCTTCCGCGGCCCGGAGGATCTCACGGCCCTGGTGACCGCGGCGCTGGCAAACGTCCTCGCAGGCAAACAGCCGGCCGAGACCGACGACACGGCCATCGCCGAGAGCGTGCAGGGTTACTTCCTGCGGCTACGCCAGCGCTACGGTGGGCTCGACCTGGAGGCGTTGTCCCCACCAGGGTACGACGGCTACCGACGGGTCGATCTCGGATCGATGTTCGTCGAGCCGGCTGCCCGCGAAGAGGTCGGGCCCGGCTCGGACGCGCCGGCCACGCCCCTGTTCGAACTGTTGACCGATCCGGGTCGTCGAACAGTGACGCTGCTCGGCGCCCCGGGCGCGGGCAAGTCGACAGTGGCGCGGTATCTGGCACTGTCCCTGACGGAACCGCGTCCGGAGCCCCGACTGGCGCCGCTGCGCGGGCACATTCCGCTGCTGGTTCAGCTCCGCTCCTACCTGGCGCCGGCTGGCGACGGTCGGCGGGAGGGCATTCTCGACCACCTCGACCACCTGCACCGCGCCGAGGGCCTCGGCCTGCCGCGCTCCGTGCTGCGCGCCCTGCTGGACGCCGGGCGGCCCATGATCTTCATCTTCGATGGGCTGGACGAGTTGTTCGACCCCCGCCAGCGTGAGGCGGTGACGGGTCTCATCGCGGCGTTCGCCAGTAAGTATCCGTCGGTGCGGGTCGTGGTCACGACGCGGCCGATCGAGTACAGCCAGCGGATCCTGACCGAGGCCGGCTTCCACCACCTCACCCTGGAGACTTTGCACGACGCTCAGATCGACGAGCTGCTGTCCAAGTGGTATGCAGCGGACACTCCGGACGACCCGGGTAGGGCACGGCCGCACTGGCAACGTCTCCGCTCGACGATCCGCGATACCCCGGCCATCCGGGCGCTGGCCGGTAACCCGTTGCTGCTGACCACTCTGCTCGCGCTGAGTCGACGCCGGCCGGAGCTGCCGAGGAACCGGTGGCAGCTCTACGACCACCTCACGGACCTGCTTCTCGACCGCTGGGACCAGCACCGCCATCTGAGCCCGACCCAGCACGCCGCAGGCTTCGTCGACATCACCGACAAAAAGCACATGTTGGGACGCCTGGCGTACCTGATGCAGTCACGGGGCACCGCGCGTCTCGGGCGGAACGAGCTCGGCCGGGCCTTCGAGTCCTACCTGGAGGAGCGGTACGACCTGCCACGTGAACGGTCCCGCCAGGTCGCCGGCGAACTCCTCGACGAGTTCCGGGTGCGCGACTTCATGCTCGTCCGGTACGACGACAGCCAGTATGGCTTCGCGCATCTCGCCATCCTGGAATGGTTCTGCGCGGTAGACATCGTCCGACAGCACCACCAGGGGTCAACGGAGTCGTTGCCGGCCCTGTTCGCCGCGCACTGGGCCGACCCGTCGTGGTGGGAGGTGCTCCAGCTCGTCGCGGGAGCGGTGCCCCCGGCGCAGGCCGGGCGGCTGATCCAACTCCTCACGACCGAGGTCAACCGGCCCTGGCCGGCCGAACGGTTCACCGAGCCGCCGTGGAATCTCGTGCTGGCCGTACAGTGCCTCGCCCAGCTGAGCATCGGACCGGCGGCGGCACATTCGGCGTACGCGCTCCTGCACCAGCTCGTCCTGCTCATCGAACACGGGGTTTCCACCGACGACGCAGCCACCGCCGCACTGGTCGAGGCGCAGGTGCTGCCGGTGGTCAGGACGATGGGCGCTGACTGGCCGGGCCGAGAGACCTACCCGCGCTGGTACCGGCGACGCGGGTTCGAGCTGACCCGGGATACCGCGTTTGCCGAGGTCGCCGCGCGGCTCGCCGTGCCGCTCGGCACCCCGCGCGACGGCATCCAGGAGCTGCTCGACCAACTGGCCGGCGACGGGGATCACCAGGCCCAGCTCGCGCTGGTCGTCGGACTGGCCGAGACCGCGATGTCGGCGGCTCGGCTGCCGGCCGAGCGGGACCGCTGGACGGCCGGTCGAGCCCGGCTGATCGGGTATGCCGTCAACAGCGCCGACCGGGCGGTGCGACGTGCCGCACTCGACGCGCTCGTCAGCGGGTACGACATCGACGACGCCCTCGTGAATCTGCTGCATCACCGGGTCCGCAGCGACGAGGACACCGCGGTACGCGTACTGGCGGCGCGGGCTCTCGGCCACCACGACGCCGGGGACGTCCGCGACATCCTCGGCGAGAGACTCGCCGAGGACTCCGCGCCTGCGGTGGTGGAGGCGGCGGCCACCACGCTGCTGAACCAGGCCGACAACGCTCCCCTGGTCCGGCGGCAGTTGCTCGGCCGGCTTCGCGAGGACGAGTCCGGCGCGGTGCGCAGCACCGCCGTCCGCCTACTGAGCCGGCACTTTCCGGACCCGGAGCTGATGCTCGAACTGGTGCGCCACGACCCCGACCCGGACACCCGCCTCGCCGCGCTCGAATCACTCGTACAGATCACCGACAACGACGCGACCGTGCTCCACGTAGCGCGTCACGATCAGGCGCCAGCGGTACGGCTCGCCGCCGTCCACGCTCTCGCGAACCGCAGCCGGGACTCTCTCGCGGACGTCGCCGACGGCCTGATCCGAGACGCGGACCCGACTGTGCGACGGGCCGTCGTCCGTACTCTCGTCCGGGCCGGCACCCGCGACGACCTCGCGCTCGACCGCATCCGCGAGGATCCGGACCCGCAGGTGATCCGCGAAGCGGCCACCGGGCTCTTCGGCTGGCAGTCCCCCGCGCGCACTGAGGTCGTCACGGCGCTGCTGCGTCGCGGCGGCCACGACGCTGACCCCGCTGTCCGAGCCGCAGCCGTCGAACTGCTCGCCAGATCGCCACTGCCAGCCGCGCAGTTGAGGGAGTTACTTCTCGACCGAATCAACGACCCGGATCCCGCCGTCCTCGTGTCCGCCGCCGACGCGCTGCTCGCGGCGAACTACGGGTCGGAGGTCGCACCGCTCCTCCGAAGTCGCGCCGACAGCGACGACCCGACCATCCGGCTCGCCGTGGTCGAGCTGCTCAGCCGCCAGGCCAAGGGCGACAGCGCCACCCTCGCCCTGCTGGTGGATCGCGCGAGGAACGACCCGGACATCGCCGTCCGCCGCGCCGCCGTGGCAGGTCTCGCGCATGACGGGCCGCACGGCCCCCAGGTCGTCGACCTGCTCCGCGACCTCTTCACCGACGACGATCCCGGCGTACGTCGCACAGCGGCCTGGGCACTGGCGCAGCACCACCCCACCGAGGGGTTTCGCGACCTGCTCGTGGACCAGGCCGCCCACCATCCCGAGCCGGGTCTCCGGCGGCTCGCCGAGCAGACCCTCGCCTGGTTGCCCGGCACCGAGATCGACGAGCTACCCGACCGCACACCGACCCGCCCCGGTCCCCCGTAGACGCCTTCGTCGGTACGCCGACCCGATCGGCTCGCGGTGAATCGGGTTGTCGGCTCCGGCCGATGCAGGTCGTCACCAGACGGATATGTCACTGAGACATGATCATGTCTCAGTGACATATCGCTTCATCGAATGGTGCCTCCCGTCGACCCGCAGGGCACCCCGTAACCGCTCAACTGCGGGCGTCTCGCTGCGGCTCGCCCACTCACTGCTGCTGCAGTACCCGGGGTTCACTCAGAAGGCCGGCAACGCCGCGGATGTTGTAGGTGCTCATGAAGTCGTAGACGTCCAGCGCCTCGCCGAACTCGTCCTCGATCTTCGCAAGGACCTCGACCGCCACAATCGAGTCGCCGCCGAGGTCCAGAAAGTCGTCGTGCACGCCGATCCACTTGAGGTTCATGGTGCCGGCCCAGATCGACAGGAGACGCTCTTCGACGCCGTCGACAGGGCCTTCGAACAGGGTGCACGTGCCGGCGATGACGGCGGACCGGACGTATTCGGTGTCGAGCGTGTCGCCGGCGAGCGGCATGGCGTCGACGAGTAGCACACCGTCCAATCCACAGCCTGCACCGAGCCGGTCCCACACGTAGCCTCGAAGCTCCGGCCCGCTCACGTACTGGGAAAACTCGACGACGCCGATCGTGGCTTCCCGATCATCGTGGCGGATCGTCGTCGCCCGGGCATCACGCACGGCCGGATGCCCCAGCAGGGTGGATGCGAGCTCTGCCAAGCCAACCATGAACCGCTCCTTCAGTAACGGCGGCAATCCGAGCCGTCGGCACGAACTGACAACAGTCGCCAATGTGCCACGGAAGCCCGACTGGTCGCAGAGAAGAATCGGCAGAATTTCCGGAAGTGGTTGACTGCGGCTGCTTCTTACCGCCCACCCTTGCCCGCGCCGGTCGATCGAACCACAATTCTCCCCGAGGGTGGCGAGCCTGCGACCGTTCGCTATTCGACGCCACATTTTCGCCGGCCCAGGAGGTAATGGACGATGAACGAGATCAGCTACGCACAGTCGTCGCTCGTCGAAGAGGACATGCCAAGCACCACTGCGGAGCGGGCCATCGCCGACGTGTGGGCCGAGGTACTGAATCTCGACGAGGTTGGACGGCACGACAACTTCTTCGACCTCGGCGGTCATTCGGTGCTCGCGACGCAGGCCGTGGCCAGGTTGTGCGTCGCGCTGGACCGGCAGCTGCCGGAGCGAGCACTGTTCGACTGGCCGACCGTCGCGACCCTGGCCTCGGCCCTGCCCGGTTATCCCGTCGCCGAACAGGTTGCACCCATCAAGCGCCGGTGAGTTGACGGGTCCGGCGGGATCCGGGGCCGAAGGAGCGCCGCTACCGCACTGAGCGCGTACCGCAGGTGCGCGCCGGCGCCCCGGTCGCGCGGTCGGATCACCGTCGCCGTTCACGTCGAGTGCGGCAACCTTGGTGCGGCCGGTCCGGGTGACGACGGCGGTGTGCCCGCGGGTCGGACAAACCGATCAAGCCGGAACCACACGACATGCCGGATCCTCACGACATCGAGCAACCAAACTATCGTTCAGAATTCACCGGGGTTTGGCTCGCGCACGCCAGCAGTAAGACGATCTGGAACCCGCCAAAACCGCCTACCGACGAATTGAGGTTACTCGCGCTATCCCTGCTCGGCGGCCCGCGCGAGTCCGCCCGGTTGCCACCCGAACGACTTCCGGAACAAACGTGATTGATGATCGTCGTTCCGTGATACCGTATGCTGGCCGACATGGTGCGAGTCGAGTTCCGGGTTCTCGGAACATTGGAAGCCGTGGTCGATGGTTCCCCCGTGCCGATAACCTCCCCGCGGCAACGCATAGTGCTGGCCAATTTGCTGATGGCCGCCAACCATGTCGTGACCGTGGAAAAGCTGATCGGCGCAGTTTGGGACGATTCCCCGCCGCCCAGCGCGCGTGGACAGATCCAGATCTGCATCTCCGCGTTGCGCCGGGCTCTCGGCAGTCCGGAGATCATCGACACCAACCCCCTCGGGTACTCCATCCGGGTGACCCGCCAGCAGCTGGACTACCTCCTGTTCGACGACGCCCTCGCCCGGGGTCGGTCCGCCGCAGCCAAAGGTCAGCTGGACGAGGCGTTGACGCACCTGGACCGCGCGATCGACATCTGGTCCGGACCGGCGCTGGGCGGAGTGCCCGGCCGGGCCGCGGAAGTCGTCTCCCACCGTCTGGAGGAGCGGCGGATCATGGCGCTGGAGGACCGCGCCGAGATCCGTCTGGGCCTGGGCGGTCATCGGGAGCTGGTCGAGGAGCTGGTCGCGTTGACCACGGAGTACCCCCTGCGGGAACGCCTGTGGGGGTTCCGGATGCTCGCTCTGTATCGGTCCGGACGGCAGGCTGAAGCGCTGGCGACGTACCGGACGGCCCGCACCAACCTCGTGGGTGAACTGGGCATCGAGCCGAGCCAGTATCTGCGCAAACTGGAACGCGCGATCCTCAGCCAGGACAGCAGCATCAGCGGTGAGTCGGACGACAGCAGAACCGAGACCGCCACCAGCGTGCACCGTCCGCAGGAGTTGCCCGCCGATCTGCCGGACTTCGTCGGCCACGCCGCGCTGATCGACACCCTGACCGCCACGCTGACAAGTGAGGACACCAGACAGGTACCGATCGCGGTGATCACCGGCGCGCCGGGCTGCGGCAAGACCTCGCTGGCCCTGCACGTCGCACACCTGTTGCGCGCCAAGTTCGTCAACGGCAGCCTCTACGCCTGCCTGTACGGGAGCACCGCAGCGCCACGCTCGACCGACGCCGTACTCAGCGATCTCCTGCACGGACTCGGCGTTGCCCCGGCGGCGATCCCGGTCGCGCCCGGGCAGCGGATCAACCTGTTACGGAGCCAGTTGGCGACGCGACGGGTGTTGATCGTGCTGGACGACGTCGGCAACGAGGACCAGATCGCCGATCTGCTCCCCGGCGTGCCAGGCCCGGCGGTGCTGATCACCAGCCGTCGCCGGCTCGCCGGCATCCCGGGCGCTCGGGCCGTCGATGTCGACATGATGTCGGCCGACGAGAGCCTTACCCTGCTCGGCCAGATCTGCGGGGAGCAGCGGGTCGCCGCGGCGCCCGAGGCCGCGGCGGAGCTGACCGAGATGTGCGGCGGCCTGCCCCTGGCCGTGCGTATCGCCGGGGTCCGACTGGCTGCGCACCCGCACTGGGCGGTCGGCACCCTGCTGGACCGCCTGCGCGACGAGCGGTCTCGGCTGGACGAACTTTCCCACGGTGAGGTCGCGGTCCGCTCGCTGCTCGCTGACGTGTACGAGTCCCTCACCGTACCGACGCAGACTCTGTTCTGGCTGCTCAGTGCGCTGGAGATACACGAGTTCAGCGCCTGGACCGCGGCGGCTCTGCTGGACTGCGATTCGAAGCAGGCGACGGCACTCCTCGACGAGCTCGTGGACGTCCGGCTGCTGGAGGCCCATCTCTCCGCGCTCACCAAGCAACCCCGCTACCGATTTCACGAACTGGTGCGGGTGTTTGCGAGCGAGCACCGGCTGACGCAGGACGACAGGGAGGCGTGCATTGCGGCGGTCACCCGGTCGCTCGGCGCCCTGCTCGCCTTCGCCGAGGAGGCTCATCATCGGATCTACGGGGGGCGGTTCGCGGTTCTGCACGGCACGGCACCTCGATGGGCCGGCGCACGTGCCGAGTTCGACCGCTTCCTCGGCGATGCGACAGCCTGGTTCGACGAGGAGCGCATCACGCTTGAGGTGGCGATCCGCCAGGCGGCAGAGTTGGGGCTGGACGAGCTGTGCTGGGAGCTGGCCACCGTGTCGGTAGCCATGTATGAGAGGCGGGGCCTGTTCGTCGAGTGGCGCACGACGCACACCATCGCGCTGGAGGCCACCAGCAGGGCCGGCAATCGCCGGGGTGAGGCCGCCGTGTTGGCGTCGCTCGGCTCGCTGGGCGTCGCCCAGCACGCCGAGGACGACGGCGAGAACCTGCTGCACGCGATGAGCTTGTTCGACGCGGTCGGCGACCAGGCCGGGTCGGCATTGACGCTGCGCAACCTTGCGCACCTGGACCGGATCCAGGGCCGGCCCGACCGGGCGGTGCTGCGTTACGAGCAGGCGCTGGCGAGGTTCCGGACAGTGGGCGACCTTGGCGCACAGGCCCATGTACTGAGTGGACTCGCTCGCAGCCACCTGGATCTCGGTTCGCCGGAACGGGCCGAGATCCTGGCGAAGGAGTCGCTCGCGCTGGGTGAACAACTCGGTAACCGGCGTCTCCAGGCCCAGGCGTTGTACCGCCTCGGGGAGGTGTTTGCCGACTCAGGGCAGTCGCTGGCCGCGAAGGCCGTCTTCCAATCGGCACTGGACCTGGCTCGGACCCAGGACGACCGCATCGGCCAGTCCTACGCCCTCAACGGTCTCGGCGGGGCCATGTTGGAGCAGAACGAGTTCACCGCGGCTGAGATTCATTTCAGCGAGGCGGTCGAGATCTGCCGGATCACGCAGGAGCGGAATGTTCATGCACACGCCCTGTTCGGCCTCGGCCGGGTGTACATGGGCCGGGGCGAGTTCGATACCGCGGAACACTTCTTCGTGCAGGCCGCGAACGCCTTCGCGATGCAGGAGAACAACCCGTGGCACTCGCGTTCCATCGACGAGTTGGGCGCGCTGCGCCGCGCCGCCGGCCGGCTTACGGCGCAGAGCAACAAGGATGGGCCGGCCGGCGAGGTGAAGACCTGACCCGGGTCAGCCCCGCTGGCCGGCCAGCCGCCAACGTTCGAGCTTCCCGGCGGCCGAGCGTGGCACCTGGTCGACGAACGTCACCCGCGTCGGCACCTTGTAGTTGACCAGACCGGCCCGGCAGTGCGCCATGAGCTCACCGGTACTGACCGAGGCTCCCGGCTTGCAGACGATGTAGGCTCCGACCGTCGAGCCGAGCACCTCATCCTCGGCCGCCACCACCACGGCGTCCAGCACCGCGGGGTGTTCCAGCAACTGAGCTTCGACCTCGTTGGGGTAGACCTTCTCACCGCCCACGTTGATCACATCGTGCCGTCGGGGGGCGAGGAACAGGTAGCCGTCCTCGTCGAGCCATCCGAAGTCGCCGACGCTTGCGAAACCGTCAGCCGTCGTTTCCAGCACCTGGCTGCCCAGGTACGCGTCTCCTCTGGAGACCCGACCGGCGCGCATGAACACCTTGCCGGTCTGTCCCGGGCCCAGCCGGTTTCCGGCGTCGTCCCTGATGCTGATCTTCGTGAAGAACCCCCGGCCCACCGTTCCGGGCCGCTGTTGCCACTCGTCCCCACGCACCAGGGTGCCGCCGATGTTCTCGGTCGAGCTGTACACCTCGTACAGATGTTGTGGCCCGACCAACTCGATCCACCGCTTCTTGGTGAAGGAGTCGCACGAGGCGGCCGTGTGCATCACCGTACGCACGCTGCTGAAGGACGCCGGGTCTGGCTGGAGAAGCAGCAGGATGGTGCGCATGTGTGCCGGGGTGAGCTGGATCCATTCCACCGCGTAGCGCTCGACCAGTTCCACCGTCCAGGCCGGCAGGAAGTACGGCGGCAGAATTGTGGTGTTGCCGTCGAGGAGCCCGTCCAGCAGCGTGGTGAACGGGGCCGCATGGTGCAGCGGGCCGAGGATCAGTTGCCGCTGACCGGATCGCCAGCCGGCGCGACGGCGCAGCGGCAACGGCACCTGGTGCGGATCGTAGACGAGTGGTCCGGGCCGAATCGCGATCTTCGGCCGGCCGGAGCTGCCGCCGGTGGGCAGCAGGTAGGCGATCCGGCTGGCCGTCGACGCCGGCGACCCCGCCGGCCGGCCCGCGTCGACCACAAAGTCGGTGTCGATGAGCTGAGCCCGGCCGTACGTCTGACCGATGAAGTTGAGGAGCTTCTCCCGCTCGGGTGCGGGCGAGGCCGGGTTCAGCGGCAGCAGGGGCAGCTCCGCGGAGAGCACGGCCACGATGTCGACCACCGACTGGATCGTGTTGTTCGCCTCGATCGCGACCACGCCGGGACCGGTCCCCCGGGCGGCGGCGTCCAGGAGTGCGTCCGCCCGCCGGCCGCTCCGCTCGGCCAACTCCCGCCACGTCAGTACCTGCTCGACGGAGTTCTCGTCGAAGCCGATGACCGCAGGCCGATCGGCTGACAACTCCGCGATATCGGTGATCCGCTGACGGATCGATACGCTCATTCGGGCCTCCCACAATCGAGTGCGTCGTCATCCACCCGGCGGTCGGCGACCTGCCACGGGCCGGCCGAGTGGACGAAACGCAGACCCACACGGCAGACCTGGCCAGCGCACACATGATGGACGCAGGTCGATGATGGCCCGCCCGGGCTGGCGCACGCAGAGAACAACCGGCAGAACAACGCACACGACCCGACCGCGAGTCGCTGCCGGTCCTTCTCTACTGCGGGGCGCGGACCGCTCAATAACCTGGCGCACATGGTCTCACCAGGGCACATCGACAGTGCCGCGCCGAGCACCCGGACGACGCGGACCCACCAGGCAACCGGAACCCGCGCCGCCCGGCGCCGGGGGCGATCGGTGAGCCTGGTCCCGCGGCCATCGGTGACCGTGCGGTTCAGCGGAACGCGATCGGCCGAGGGGCCGCTCAACATCGGCCAGTACAACATTCTGCAGTGGCTGCGTCGTGAGTCGGAGCAGTTCTTCGCGGCCGTCGCGGGGGAGCTCGACGTGCCGGCCGCAACTGCGGTCGATGACGTCGCCCAGGCACTCGCAGTCCTGGTCGAGCGGCACGAGGGACTACGTACGACCTACGTCGACGGCACCGAACCGCAGCAGTTCGTGCACGCCACCGGTGAGCTTGTCGTAGAGGTTTACGCGATCGAGACCGCCGACCCACAACTCGTCGACCGGGCCAGCCTGGCCAGGGACCTCACCCGGCGGTTGCGTGCCGCAGGCGCGTACCGCATCGGCGAACTGCCGGTCCGGGTCGCCCTCGCGGTGTCACCGGGTGACGCGTCCACCAGCTCCGCAGGAGTGGTCCAGGCCGCGGTGATCGGCTGCTCGCATCTCGCGGTCGACTATCAGGCAATGGAGATCATCAAGCGGGAGTTCGCGGACCTGATCCGCGATCGCGATGCGCGGCCGGCCGGCGGACCACCGATCCAGCCGTTGGACCTGGCCGCCCTGGAACGCACGCCCAAGGCCCTGCAGCACGAGGAAACGGTTCTGAGCTACTGGAAAGACCGCTTCTCCCGCATGCCGCAGTGCCTGTATCCGGTCCCGCGGGTCGCCGCCGGCAACGGGTCGGTCGCCGTCGAGATGACCTCCACCGCAGCCGGGATGGCGTTGCGAGCGGTGACGGCGCGCACCAGGACGAGTCGGGCCAGCGTCGTGCTGGCCGCGATCGGCGCGGTGCTCTCGCACCGGACCGGCGTCCGGGAACTCGTGCTCCCCACCCTGTCCGCCAATCGCTTCGAGCCGCACCTTCGGCAGCACGTCGGCAGCCTCGCGCAGCTCGCGTCGATCACGCTCACGATCAGTGACACCACCTTCGACCGGCTGGTCCGGCAGGCGTGGGCCGCTGTGGTCGACGCGAGCCGGCACGGCCGTTACGACGTGGACCGGCAGAGTGCCATCGCACGCCGGATCGAACACGAGCGCGGCATCGCATTCGATTGCGAACCGCTGTTCAACAACCTTGTCATCGAGTCCGGTCGGGCGACCGGCCGGGCCACCGCACCGGTACCCACGCCGGACGAACTGGTCGCCGCGCGACGCACGACGCAGCTGCGGCGGCAGCCGATGCCGGCCGGGACCACGCTGATCCGCTTCGACCTGTACGGGACCGACGGACAGTTGCGTCTCGGCTGTTGGAGCAGCGACACCGGCCGCATCCCCGACGACGAGGTCGAATCGCTGCTCCTGGCGGTCGAGAACCTGTTGATCGCGGCCGGCTCCGCTGACCTCGGTGCCCGAGGGATCCGCGACTCGATCCCGCTCAGCCCGGTACAGCGGGGCGCCGGCTGGCTGCTCGTGGACGGCTGCTGGATCGAGGTGGCCGAAGTGCAACGGCTGCTCGACGACAGCCTGCCGTCGACCGGTGCCAGAGTCTTCGCAACCGTGGACGGTCTCCCGTTGGTCGCTCATCTGGCGCGGACCGAGGCCATCGGCACACCCGAACAGGCCCACGCCGCTTGCCTGGCAGCGGTGAAGGCGTATCCGACGGCGATGGCGCCGCGGCGTTACGTCATCTGCGAACGCGTCCCGGACAACCCCGACGACCCGGCCGCGTGGACCGACGTGTGCGGCGAGGGATCCGGCCGAATGGTCGGAACCGTCGACAACGGGCCCTGCTGATTCCACCCGACCACCATTTGCAACGAAGGGAGCCGACGGTGACCACGAGCAACATCACGCCCGCGCGCCTCACGCCCGCGGTACCAGCCGAGGAGTCGGCACTGCCCGCGGTGCTGACCGCGCCCCCCGGTGGCGTACCGGCCGAGAGTCACCTCGCCGGGATCCGGGACTCGGTGCGTCGGCAGCTGCGCACCCACGGCGCGGTCCTGCTGCGCGGCTTCGACATCGGCAACGTCAGTGGGTTCGAACGAGTCGTCCGGGCGGTGTCCGGCGCGCCGCTGTCCTACGCCGAGCGGTCGTCACCGCGGAGCACCATCGAGGGCCAGGTCTACACCTCGACGGACTACCCACCGACCGAGGAGATCTTCCTGCACAACGAGAACTCGTACCAGGCGACCTGGCCGTTGACGTTGTTCTTCTACTGCATCACCCCGCCCGAAACGCAGGGTGCCACGCCGCTCGCCGACACCCGCCGGATCCTACGGTCGATCGATCCGGCCGTGCTTGAGGAGTTCACCCGGCGCGGCTGGACCGTGGTACGCAACTTCACCGAGGGCTTCGGGGTGCCGTGGCAACAGGCGTTCAACACCACCGACCGGGCCGAGGTCGAGCGCTACTGCGCACGTAGCGGTGTGGAGGCCCAGTGGGTCGGGCGCAACGGCTTACGTACGACGGCCCGCCGACAGGCGGTGCACCAGCATCCGGTGACCGGCGAAACCGTCTGGTTCAACCACCTCACGTTCTTCCACGTGACCACGCTGCCCGAGGAGGACTGCGAGGGGCTGCGGGAGATGTTCGACGAGGCGGACCTGCCCACCAACACGTACTACGGCGATGGCGGGCCGATCCCCGACGAGGTCGTGGCGCACCTGCGCGACTGTTACCGAGCCGCCCAGCGCCGATTCGACTGGGAGCGTGACGACGTGCTGGTCGTCGACAACATGCTTGCGGCTCACGGCCGTGAGCCGTTCACCGGGCCACGCAAGATCGCCGTGGCGATGGCCGAACCATTCCCGGCTTCGTGAGGACGGGTGGCACATAACCGACGGGGGACACCTTCGCGGCGGCCCTCCGTCGGCCTGCCCGGGAGAGACTGATCAGCCCCACGGCGTGTCGCCGGCGAAAGCGACCACCGAAGTCGGCGGTGTGACGATCAGGCGCGGACCGGAAACCATTGAAACTCGCAACTCAGTACCCCTTGTCTGCTTCGGCTCTTGTGCCGGCTGCCGCCGACAGGAACGAAGCTATGGCCGGCCGTTTTCGGCTCCCCATCACGACGCTTTTCTCGCCGGCCGCTGCCGACCCGATCGGCGATAGCGGTATGGAGGCGCCCGGGACGACGGTTGAGCAAGAATTGCCTACTCTCCGTCAACGAAGGCGACCCTCCTCATGGCCTCATGGTTGGACCAGCGGACCGATCCGCATGCCGGCACCGCCCCCCTGATCTGCATACCCAGCGCCGGTAACGGCGACTTTCAGTTCGATCGGTGGCCCGACACCGTCGGCCCGTGGTGCGTTGTCCGCCCACCGGCCGTGGGCGGCCTGGGCGGCGAAGCAGCGGGGACGCGCGCCGCGGCCCCGCTATCGTCAGGGCTGCCGGAGCGTGCTGCGGAGCTCGTGACGGACCTCAGGCACCGGGGGGTCGAGAAGTTCGCGTTGTTCGGCCACGACAGTGCGGCGCTGCTCGGCTATCAGGTCGCGGTCGAGCTGGACCGGCGCGGCGCGCCGGCACCGCTGCGCCTGTTCGTGTCGGGCTGTCCCGCTCCCCGGTACCTCAACCGTGCGGACGAGGCGCACGACGAACCGACCGACGACGAACTGACCGAGCGCGTGCTGGCGACCACAGTCGCCATGGGCGGCAACCCGCTGCCATCGATCGTCGCAACCGGCGTACGTGCACTCCGGGCCGAACTGGCCGCGTTGCGGGCCTATCGAATGCCCCAGCCGGGGCCGCTGCGCTGCCCGCTGACCGCGATCCGGTGGCGGGACCAGGGCATCGAGACGGAGGTCGTGGCCGGCTGGTCGGCGTACGGGGAGACCGATCTGGTGCAGTTGCCCGGATCCGGGTTGAGCTATGCGACCGACCCGGCCGAGCTGTTGCGGGTAATCGGCGACCGGATGCCGGCCGGTGACATCCGTCGGCCGGCCGAGAGGTGACGGCGGCCGGCCCGAGGCCACGAATCGCCTCACCCGCGCGTTCTCCGCTGGCCTACGCCCGACCAGGGGAACGACCAGCCGCACCCGAGTGACCCGAGTCGTCCGCGGCTGCACACCGATGTGCAGCCGCGGACGGCGGACTCAGATCAACCCGGCCGCTACCCCGCAGGCCACGGCGTGGGCTCGGTTGCGAACCTGCAACCGAGCCATCATGTCGTAGATGACGTTCTTCACCGTGTGGTTGGAACACAGCAGTGACCGGGCGATCATCGCGTTGTCCTGCCCCTCGGCCATCAACGCGAGCACCCTCGTCTGCCGGGGCGTCAGCGGTGACCGGCCGGCCGCCCGGGACGTTCCGGTCTGGTCCGGCGTACCGGCGCCGCCGAGTACCCCGACCAGCACCTCGTGCGGCAACCGGACCTCCCCGTCCCGGGCGGCCTGCACCGCGGCGGCCAGTCGGCTCGGTGTGACGTCGGCGAACCGGAGCATCACCAGAGTCCCCGAACGTAGTACGCGTACCACGTCCGTCGGTGAGAAGCGGTCCGCGATCAGCAGTGTCCGCTGCGCCGTGGACCGTGGCCGCGGCGGGCACGCCGTGAGTGCCTCCTGCACCGTGTCGACAGCCGTGACGATGACGGTGTCCGGTGATCCGTACGGGTCGGGCACCGGTGTGACGCCGGCCTGCCGCAGCGCGGCCAGCACCTCGGCCCGGATGGTCGCGTTCGGGGCCACCACATGTGCAGTCAATGCCATCATGATCTTCTCCTGTTCGCCGTTCACAACATCCCGGCCCGCAGGGCGAAGGCCACCGCGTGGGCTCGGTTGCGCAGCCGGAACCGCCGCGTGATGTCGTGCACGACACTCGTCACGGTGCGGGTCGAGTAGCACAGCTCCTTCGCGATCTCACCGGTCTCCCGGCCCTCGGCGATCAGCCGCAGCACCGCGCGCTCGCGGTCGCTGATGTTCGACGCCAGGGTGCCGGCGGGAACGGCCGGCGCGGCGAGCAACCGGTCGAGCATGTCCGGCGAGACCGTGCAGTCTCCCTCACCGGCGGCCAGCACGGTGCGGGTGAGCCGCTCCGCGGTCGCCTCCCGGCGCCGGAGCAGGCCGCGCGCACCGGCCGCGATGGCCCGCAGCGCGTCAGCCGGCTCCACCTCGGGCACTACGAGCACCACCTCGGGCCGGTCGGCCCCGGTGCGGACGGCCCGCACCGAATCCAGCGCGTCCTGGCCCAGATGGTCGACCACCAGGACCGTGACCGCCGCCTTCTCTCGCGTCGTCACCACGGCGATGTCCGGGCACCCGAGCATCGCGCTCGTCACGCCCGCCTCCAGCACGGGGTCGGTCGCCATGACGTTGACCCACATCGGTTCGCCCATCACGCCTCCTTCGTCGTCACGCCGGGGGCGTGGCGTGGCGTCGGAATGTCCTGGTCGGATGTTT
Source organism: Micromonospora sp. NPDC000442 (assembly GCF_042898635.1). Classification (NCBI taxonomy): domain Bacteria; kingdom Bacillati; phylum Actinomycetota; class Actinomycetes; order Micromonosporales; family Micromonosporaceae; genus Micromonospora; species Micromonospora sp. NPDC000442. The sequence goes on from NZ_JBIAYZ010000028.1 coordinate 17,788, forward strand.
CCGCGACGAGCTAACTGGTCGCTGTCGACTCGCTGTCGACCCGCTGTCGGCCGCCGACGCAGGCCGATAGCGCAGTATCGACTCGCCATCGTCGCGCAGCGCCGGTCGTCCAGCCCGGTACGGCGACGGGCCGGCTGCGACGGCGGCCGACCCGGTGGCGGCCGGGTCCGCACCCCGTCGCCCCGACAGCCAGCCTGGCCGCCGGGCGACTCGCCGCCCGCCACCGGATCGACCACCGCAGGGCGGAAAGAAGCAACGACAGTCGGCGTCTTCCCGTATCTCTGCCGATTCTTCTCTGCAGTCGTTCCGTGTTTCCGTGGCACATTGACAACCGTTGTGGATCCGTGCCGAGAACGTCGATTGCCGCCGTTACGGAAGGAGCGGTCGAGGGATGCCCGGCAGTCCAACGTTGGCCTCCTACCTGGACGGACACGCACCGAAAAAGCAAGGGTCGATACCGAAAAATCGCCGAATCGGCAGGACGTGGGTGAACAAGTGATCAGTTCTGACGTCAGTGACATCGCCGCGGATCTTGCTGCGAACGCCACTTTTCTGGAGATCGCCGAGAATCTGGGGCTTTCGCCGCTTCTCGATCGTGGAACGCCGTTCACGCTGGCCGAGGCAACGACCGCGACCGGCGTTCCCGAAACTCGCGCTCTGCTCTTCCTGCGCGCCATGGCCGCCGCCGGGCTACTGGAGCGCGACGCCGAGACCGGGCCGTTCACGCCCTGTGCTCAGCTCGCGGACCGGCGGCACGAGGCGGGTTACCTCTCCTGGTCGCTCAATGCGAACCGTCCGTACATCGATCACGCGGAGCGGTTCCTGCGTGAGCCGGACGCGGCCGGCCGGCAACACCAGCGCGACGGCCGGCGGGTGGCGGTCTCGTCCCGCTGGATCGGCTCGCGCGGCTTCTATCCCGGCGTGTTGTCCGAGATCATCAACCGCAAGCCCGGGCGCATCGTCGATCTCGGTGCCGGCGCGGGCGCGCTGCTGATCCGGCTGCTGACCGAGCTGCCCACCAGCACCGGCGTGGCCCTGGACCTCAGCTCGGGGGCCTGTGAGGAGGCCGAACGCGCCGGCCGCCGCGCCCAGGTGGACGACCGGCTCACGGTGGTCAACCGGTCCGTCGAGACGCTCGTCGACGACCCCGGTCCACTCGACGGCGCGGACATCATCCATGCCGGCTTCGTCATGCACGACGTCGCTCAGCATCCCGAGGTCTTCGCGGGTGTGCTGCGCGCCTGCCGCGAGCGCCTCGCCGACGGTGGCTGCCTGGTGGTCACCGACGCGGTGCCGTACGTGGACACGCCGGGCGAGCGGGCCTTCAGCGCCCTGTTCAGCTATCTGCACGAGAGCTCGATGGGCGTCCGGCTGCCGACCGAGGACCGGTGGTGCGAACTCTTCCGGCAGGCCGACTTCTCCGCGGTGACCAGCACCCCGCTGGGGATGCCGGGCAGCCGCCTCTTCGTGGCCACGCGATGAGCCGGAACGGCGCAGCAGCGGCCCTGGCGGAGCCCGACGCCGAGCGCATGGCCACGGCCCTGTACGAGGCGCGGAGGAACCGCGTCCCGATCGCTCCGTTCACCGACGCCTGCCCCACGCTCGACGCGGCGGGCGGATACGCCGTCCAGCGCCGGCTGACCGAACTGTTGATCGCCGACGGCGAGCGTGTGATCGGCTACAAGGCCGGGCTCACCTCCGCCTCGATGCAGGAGATGTTCGGGGTCCACGCCCCGGACTACGGCCCGGTGTTCGCCTCGACCGTCCGCACCGACGGTGCCTGCTTCGCTCGTGACGAGTTCATCTCGCCGAAGGTGGAAGCCGAGATCGTCTTTCGTCTGGCGAGCCCGTTGACCGGTCCCGGCGTCACCGTGGAGCAGGCCCACGCGGCGATCGGAGAGGTCGTCGCCGGTCTCGAGATCGTCGACTCCCGGATCAGGGATTGGCGCATCCGGCTGGGCGACACGATCGCCGACCTCGCCTCGAACGGCGCGGCAGTGCTGGGACGCTCGATCCCGGCCAGCGCGGAGCTGGACTACCGGCTCGTGCGGATGGCCTTCCGCCGCAACGGGGAGCTGGTCGCGTCCGGTCGGGGCGCCGACGCCCTGGGCAATCCGGTGGCGGTGGTGGCGCTGCTGGCGAATCTGCTGGGCGAGAGCGGCATCACGCTGGAGGCCGGGCAGTTGATCATGACCGGCGCCCTGCACGCCGCGGTCCCGTTGAGCCCCGGTGACACCTACACCGCCGAATTCGATCATCTGGGCTCGGTCACTCTGCAAGTAGCGAACACGTAGTCCCGACGCGGGTAGGAAGGCGATCCCCTCGATGAATGCAAGACGACGACTGTCAGTTGGGGTGCTCGGCGCCGGGCTCATCGGCGTCGACCTGGCGGTGAAAGTCGAGCGGTCCGCTGCACTGGACCTCCGCCTCGTCGCTGGCCGGACGGCCGACAGCCCGGGCCTCAAGCGGGCCGCTCGGCTGGGGCTGCCGGTCGCGAGCCGGGGCCTGGCGTCCCTGGCCGACCTCGACGAACCGCTCGACGTGGTCTTCGACGCCACAAACGCCGGATCGCACGCCGAACACGCCGAGGCGCTGGCGCCGCTCGGCACGCTGCTGATCGACCTGACGCCCAGCCGGATCGGGCGCATGGTCGTCCCCACCGTCAACGGCGCGGAGGCCGCCGCGCACCGCGACCTCAACATGGTGAGCTGCGGCGGGCAGGCCTCGGTGCCGATCGTCCGGGCGATCTCACGAGCCCACCGGATCGACTACGTGGAGGTGGTCGCCACCGCCGCGACGCTCAGCGTCGGCCGCGGAACCAGGCTGAACCTCGACGAGTACGTGGAGACCACGCAGGACGCGCTCCGCGAGTTCACCGGCGTCGAGGATGTGAAGGCCATCCTCAACGTCAGCCCGGCTCGTCCTCCGGCGACCTTCAGGGTGGCCATGTCCCTGATCGGCGAGGGGTTGACACACGATTCGGTGCACCCACTCGTGGCGTCCGCCGCCGCCGACGTCCGTGCCTTCGCCACCGGCTATGCCGTGACGAGCTGCATCGTGAACGACAGCAAGGCGTTCGTCGCCGTGGAGGTGACCTCCGCAGGCGACCAGATACCCGCCTACGCGGGCAACCTCGACATCATCAACTCGGCTGCGATCCGGGTCGCCGAGCGTTGTGCGGTGGAACGTCGATCGATCGAGGCCATGGAGGTGGCGTCATGAGCCAGCAAGCCACGGAAAGTTCACCGAGACAGCCGATCCTGATCCATGACCCGACGTTGCGCGACGGACACCACGCCGTCCGCCACCAGCTCGGGCGGGAGCAGCTTCGGGCGTACGCTGCCGCCGCCGACGCCGCCGGGGTACCCGTCGTCGAGGTGGGGCACGGCAACGGCCTGGGTGCCTCGTCCCTGCAAGCCGGCCGAGCCCTCCTCAGCGACGAGGCGATGCTGTCGGTGGTCCGGGAGGCGTTGACCACCACGAAGCTCGGCGTCTTCATGCTGCCCGGCTGGGGCACGACCGAGAGCATCCGGCTGGCCGTCTCGTACGACGTCGACCTCGTCCGGATCGGCACCCACTGCACCGAGAGCGACCTGGCCGAGCGACACCTCGGGCTGCTGCGCGACGCGGGCGTCGACGCACACGGCGTGCTGCTGATGAGCCACATGGCGAGTCCCGAGCGCCTGGCCGAGGAGTGTGCGCGGCTCGTCGAGTTCGGTGCGACCGGCGTCGGCATCCTCGACTCCTCCGGCTACTACCTGCCGAACGATGTGAGCACACGGATCGCGGCCATCCGGTCCGCCGTCAGCGTGCCGGTGATGTTCCACGGGCACAACAATCTCGGCATGGCGGTGGCGAACTCGATCGCCGCCGCCGAGGCGGGCGCCACCATCCTGGATGCCTGCGCCCGGGGGTTCGGCGCGGGCGCCGGCAACACGCAGCTGGAAGTTCTCGTGCCCGTGCTCGAACGGCTGGGCTACGACACCGGCATCGATTTCTATCGACTGCTGGACGCGGCGGACATCGCCGAGCGGGAGCTGATGCCCGCACCACCCACAATCGATTCGATTGGCGTGGTGAGTGGTCTCGCCGGGGTGTTCTCCGGATTCAAGAACCGGGTGTTGGACGTCGCCACCCGCGAGGGTGTCGATCCGCGCGACGTCTTCTTCGAACTCGGCCGCCTGCAGGCCGTGGCCGGGCAGGAGGACCTCATCGAGGACGTGGCGCTCGCCTTGCGTGCCGGGTCCACGGGCCAGCTTGAACGGACGGCGAGCCATGTTTGACCAACTCAAGACCATCCTGGTCGAGGACCTCCAGATGCCGACCGAGGAGGTCGTCGCCACGGCCGATCGCGCCGAGGTGGGCCTCGACTCCCTCGCCGTGGTCGAGCTGTCGGCCCTGCTCAGCACGCGACTGGACATCGAGGTCTCCGACTACGAGCTGCTGGAACTCGCGACGGTCGGCGACATCGCCGATCTGGTCGCGGAGCGCTGTCGTGCGTGAGGCCACGGGGCCGACCGCGGGAGCGCCCCGTGGCGTCACGCGGCCGCTGTCGCGCAACGAGTCATCGCACCGCCCGTTGCCGGACATCACCGCCACGGTCGCGGCGAGCAGCCGGGACGTCCACCGCTATCCCGACCCGGCGTGTGCCGACCTGACCCTGGCGCTCGCCCACCGGCACGGTGTCGAGCTGGATCGGGTGGCGGTGGGCGCCGGGTCCTGTGCGTTGCTCCAGGCGGTGTTCCTGCTCGCCGGGCCGGGTGCGACGGCCGTCTACGCCTGGCGGTCCTTCGAGTACTACCCGATCCTCGCCGGCCACCTGGGGATCCACTCGGAGCGGGTGCCGCTGACCGACGACGTGCACGACCTCACCGCCATGGCCGATCGCATCACCGCCACGACCCGGCTGGTCGTCATCTGCAACCCCAACAACCCCACCGGTACGCTGCTCGGCCCGGACCGGCTGCGCGCGTTCCTCGACCGCGTCCCGCCGACCTGCCTGGTGGCCCTCGACGAGGCGTACTTCGAGTACGTCGACGAGCCGGTGGGGACCGGCGGCCTCGCGCTGTGCGACACGTACCCCAACCTGGTGGTCCTGCGCACGTTCTCGAAGGCGTACGGCCTGGCGGGGCTCCGGGTCGGCTACCTCATCGGCGCTGCGCGCATCGTCGCGTCGCTGCGCGAGATGACGCTGCCCTACGCGGTGAGCGGGCCGGCCCAGCACGCGGCAGTCGCCGCCCTCAACCTTGAGGATGTGCTCCTGACCCGGGTCCGGGAGACGATCGCCGAGCGTACCCGGGTGCGGGCTGCCCTGTTGGCCGACGGCTTCGCGGTTCCGGCCAGCCAGGCCAACTTCCTCTGGCTCGGGCTCGGCGAGAACGCCGGCCCGTTCGGCCGTTGGTGTGCCCGGGCTGGCATCGAGCTGCGGGTCTTCGACGGTGAGGGCGTCCGGGTGTCGATCGGTTCGCCCGCGGACAACGACGCGTTCCTCGCGGCGGGACACCAGTGGCGCGTCCGCAACGCACCGGAACTACTCACGACTGGAGCGCTGAGATGATGCCCGAGAACACAGCCCTTCACCGGAAGGTGATCGTCGCGCCAGGAATGTGCAGCGGTGGCTCTCTGATCTTCGGGCGGATCGGTGACTGGACGTGGGAATCGGTGGCCGAGGCCTGCCGCACCAACGTGCACGCCGCCCGCACCGCCGAGGGCCAACCGACCTACCTCTCGTTCTACTACTACCGGGTGCGGGGCGGGAAGGTCGTTCATCCGCACGGCTTGGCCTTCGGCGACGAACTCGAGGTGACGTCGAGGGTCTTCCAGTTCGGCGGCGGCTCGGTTCTCACGTTGCATCGGCTCGCGCCCGCCGGCTCCGGCCTCGGCACCGCGTTCCTCGATCCGGCGGAGGTCTACGAGACGCCGGACCCGGAGTGCATGTACGCGGAAACGCTCAACCGGTGGATCGCGCGTGGCAGTCCGGACAGCAACCGGGTCCTCTCCGAAACCGTCCCCCACGACTTCGACAACGCCGAGCTGCCGCGACTTCCCAACCAGTTCTCGCCACGTACGCTCGTCGGCCGCGCCCGCGGTGCGGGCAGCTTCCTCACCCCGGCGCCGCCGGGATTCGCCGTCGCCGGGGACGAGCTGTCCTTCGAGTACGCACTGGACGCCGTACGGGACATCAACGGCGCCGGGCTGGTCTACTTCGCCTCGTACTTCTCGATCTTCGACACGGCGCTGTTGCGTCTGTGGCGCAGGCTCGGCCGCACCGAGCGGCAGTTCCTCCAGCGGCGGGTGATCGATCAGAAGGTGGGCTTCTTCGGCAACGCCGACCTGGGCTCGCTCTTCACCGTCACCGCGCGGAGGTGGCAGAACGTCGCCGACCCGCTCTCCGAGATCGCCGACCTGGAACTCCGCGACTCCGCCACCGGTCGGCTGCTGGCCGTCGCGGCGATCGAGACGGAGACCCCGCCCACGCCGGCCTGAGGACCGCGTCGACGCGACAGGCTGCGAGCCCGGCCTGCACCCCACCGGCCACCTGATGGGCGCGGTTGCGAACCTGCAACCGCGCCCATCATTTCGTGGCTGACGCGCGTCACCGGGTGGGCACAACAGTCCTTCAACCGCAGGGCCGCGACAGTTCGTCACCGGGTGGTCGCGACAGTTCGTCACCGGGTGCGCGTGAACACCGCCCTGACCGGGCGGCCGTCGCGTTACCCCCGGGCTGTCGGCCGTCGACGAGAGGCCGTCCTCCGTCGGCGAACACTGCGGTCAGCACCTCGGGCGGCAACCGGGATCCCCTCGTCCCGGGCGCACAACGCGGCGAGCGCCAGGTCGAGTGGCCCACCCAGGTCGAACACATCCATGGTCCCGGCAGTCGGCTACCGGGACCGTGACCGCGGCGCTGTCCCCGCGTCGTCAGCACGGTGATGTCCGGGCCGACATCGGCCCGGACATCACACTCGCTGCGCATATCGGGTGGACCGTCCCACTAGGGGCGCTGCTGCCCGCCCGGGCCCGGGCCCGGTGCCGGCACCGGGCCCGGGCGGGCTACCGAGCAGCTGCCGTCGCGGGCTCGGGCTGCGGGCTGGTCAGCGCCACGGGATTGAAATGCCGCAACGCCACCACGAGGTTGACCGCCGCAAGTGTGGACAGGGCCGCGAGGACGAGCAGGGTCGTGGTCACGCCGAAGCGGCCGATCGCCATCCCGCCGGCGAGGAAGCCCAGCGGGCCGGCGATGTTGCTGATGGTCATGACCGCCTGGATCACCTTCGCTCGGATGTCGACCGCGAACCGGGTGGCCAGGATGCTGAAGAACGGGGCGTTGGACAACGGAAGTGCCGCACCGGACACCGCGAGCGCGGCGACCAGGACCGGCACCGGCACGTCGAACAGCAACACCCACCAGGGCAGGACGAGCTGGAAGGCGGCCAGCCCGAAGACCATCGTCGGGGACAACCGGCTGCCGATCAGATAGCTGACCGCCGCCCCGGCGATCGCGCCGGCACCGAAGCCGGAGAGCAGCAGCCCACCGACCCTGGCATCGCCGGCGAAGCGGGCGAACGCCAGCAGCGGCAGCGCGAGCATCAGGACCCGCATGAGGAAGCCGAAGCTGATGGTCGTGACCATCACCCGTCGCAGGAAGTCGTCCCGGAGCAGTGCGCGTACCCCGGCCAGGACTCCTGCGTGGTCCGGAGTCTGCCGCTCCTGCGGTGCCGGCGTCGCCGGCTCCGTCCGCCGCGTGCGCGGCACGAACCACCACAGCAGCAGGCCCGACACCGCCGAGGTCACGGCGTCGAACAAGAGCACCTTGTCCGCGCCGAGCGTCGCGATCAGCACGCCCGCTATGGCCGGGCCGGCCAACGCGGCGATGTTGAAGCACCCTTCCAGCACACTGTTCGCCCGCATCAGCGCCTTCGGGTCCGGACCGGCGAGTTCGGTGGCCAGGTCGCGTTGCGCGGCGAAGTAGGGCACTCCGAGCACGCCGATCACCGCGACGATCGTCAGGAGCAGGGGAAAGCTGAGCAGACCCACTGCGGCCAGCGCAGGTATCGACCCGATGGCCGCGAACTGCGCGAAGTCGATGACCACCATGGTTCGGCGTGCGCCGTACCGTTGGATGACCTCGCCGCCCACGAAGCCGAGCAGCGCCATGGGGAGCACCGACACGGCGAAGACCAGACCCGCCCGCGGTGCCGAGCCGGTGCTCTCCAGCACCAGCCACGGCAGCGCGAGCGTCGTCATCTGGGTCCCGACGGCGGACCCGGCGCCGGCGGCATACACCGCCGCGAGGGCCCGTCTGGTGGTGCCCGGTGCGGGAGACGGCGCGGTCGACATACCGTTCACCGTCGCCCGGCCGGCTTGTCGATCAGCCCCGTCACGATGGCGGCGAGGTCCGCTATGTATTCCTTCATGACCGAGAAGTGCTCACCCTTCGCCCGGTGCACCCCCAGCCCGGCGGTCCGTTCGCGCCACCGCTGGAGGTAGTCGCTGTAGGTCTGGCCGGAGCTGACGACCTCGTGCTCGCCCTGCGCCAGTTCGTCGCTGACGATGAGATCCAGGTGACCGGCGTACGGGCGGTCCCGGTAGGACAGCACCATCTCCATCACCTCCTCCCACATCCGCGCGGCGGGCAGCCACATCGTTCCCGCGCCGCGCTCGGGGAGCGTGATCCCGTCGTTGCCGACGATGTCGTCCACGATGTGTTCGAGCAGGGCCAGCGTCTCCTGCCGGAGCACCGAGGTGTCCTCGTCCGGCGGCGCCGCGTCGAGCCGCTCCAGGTTCGTCACACACTGCTTGATCAGCGCGTACTCCGACCAGAGGTGCTCCTTCTGCCAGGCGTCCTGCCCCGGGTCGAGCAGGATGAAGGTGACCTCCTCGCCTTCGGCCATCAACCGGCTGGCCATCTCGCTGCTCACCCCGCTGCCGCCACACCAGCTGAAGATCCGGTACGGCCCCTGCGGGACCGCCTCCCGCAACTCCGCGAGGTAGCGGGTCGCCATCTCCTCGGTGGACGGCACCGAGCCGGTCGACGGGTCGGGGCCCGGCCATTCGAAGGCGACCACCGGCAGATTCGGATCCAGGTGCTCGGCCAGCCTCCGGTACCAGTGCGCGCTGCCGCCGCCGGGGTGCACACACACAAGTGGCGGCTGGTCGCCGGTCCGACGCAGCCAGAGCAGCGCTGTGGCCGGCTGCCGCTCGCCGTCGATCGACGCGGCGAGCGCCGCGAGCGTGCGGTGCTCGACGAAGGTTCGCGCGGTCGTCTCGATGCCATGCCGGTCCCGCAGCATCGCGATCGCCCGCAAGGTCAGCAGCGAGTGCCCGCCGAGGTCGAAGAAGTCGTCGTCGCGGCCGACCCGGGGCAGGCGGAAGACCGCGGTCCAGACCTCGGCGACCGCCACTTCCGTGGGCGTACGGGGCGCGCTGTATTCCCGTACCGACGTTGCCGCCGCCGGCCGGGGCAGCGCGGCCCGGTCGAGTTTGCCGTTGTTGTTCAACGGGAGCCGGTCCAGGCGGACCCAGGCCGTCGGGACCAGGAAGCCGGGCACCCTGCTTCGCATCACGTCACCGAGCCGGGCCGGGTCGGCCGGGCCGTCCTCGTCGAGCACGACGTACCCGACGAGTTGCTTGACCCCGTCCACGCCCTGGTACGCCGCCGCCGCGGCGGCCCGCACCGTGGGCAGCTCGGCGATCGCGGCCTCCACCTCGCCCAGCTCGACGCGGTGCCCGCGGATCTTCACCTGGTGGTCGCGCCGCCCGATGAAGTGGATGGTGCCGTCCGGGTCCTGGCGGACCATGTCCCCGGTGCGGTAGAGCCGGTTTCCCGGCGCGCTTCCGGACGGGTCCGGTACGAAGCGTTCGGCGGTCAGGTCCGGACGGCTCTGGTAGCCACGCGCGACGCCCGAACCACCCAGCAGCAGCTCACCCGGCACGCCGAACGGGACCGGGTCGAGGTTCTCGTCGACGACGTGCACGTAGGTGTGATGGATCGGCTTCCCGACCGGGATGACGTCGGTGAGCGCCGGCAGGGAAATCCGTGGGTGGACGGTGGCGAACGTGGTGGTCTCGGTCGGGCCGTACCCGTTGCTGACCAGCACGCCGTGTTCCATCGCCTTACGCACCTGCTGCGGCGGCAGCACCTCGCCACCGACCACCACTTCCCGTACCCCGGCCAACGCCTGCGGCCGAACGTCCATCATGGTGTTGAACAGGCCGGTGGGCAGGCACAGCACGGTCACCCCGTGCCGGCGCAGGATCTCGTCGAGCTCGTCCGCGGTCGGCGTTTCCGGGGCGACGACCAGCCGGGCCCCGTTGCACAGCGCACCCCAGACCTCGAACGTCGAGGCATCGAAGGCGAGCGTGCAGATCTGGAGCATGACCTGCTCGGCGTCCAGGTGCGCGTACTCCTGGCCGTGCACCAGCCGTACGACGCCGCGGTGCGGGACCAGCACACCCTTCGGGCGGCCGGTGGACCCCGAGGTGTACGTGATGTAGGCGAGGTTCTCCGGTGACAGCGTCACCTGTGGTGCGGTGGTCGGCCAACTGCCGTTCGACCACCATTCGGAGTCCAGACTCAGCGTGGTCAACCCGGCACGAGCCGCGAAACGGTGCGCGTGGGTCGGCCCGCTCACCAGGATCCGGGCGCCGGAATCGTCGAGGAGGTACTCGATGCGGCTGTCCGGATACTTGGGGTCGAGCGGCAGGTAGCAGCCGCCGGCCTTGAGGATGCCGAGCAACGCGACCACCGTGTCGATCCCACGGTCCATGCAGACCGCGACGGGAGTCTCCACGCCGACGCCGTGCTCACGAAGCGCCCACGCCAGTTGGTTGGCCCGGGCGTCGAGCTCGCGGTAGGTCAGGCGCGACTCGCCGCACTCGAGTGCGACGGCGTCCGGCCGGGCGTGTGCCTGGGTCATGAACAGGTCGGTGACGCACGCCTCGGGCAGGGCGGGCCAGTCCTGCTGCGGCTCGGTGAACCGGTGCGCCGGGGTCGAGCTGAGGTCCACCGGGTTCGCGCCGTCGTCGGCGATCATCGCGGTGAGCAGTTCGAGGAAGGTCTCTCCCAGCGCGGTCAGTCGCTCCTCCGTGGCCCAACCGGCCCGGCACTCCAGTCGTAGCTCGCCCGGGAAGGTCAACGTGACCAGGGTGAACTCGTTGGGGCTGTCGTCGACAACCGTGCCGAACACGTCCTGCTGCGCGTCGAGCACGTGGAAGTCGAGGTAGGAGAAGATGCTGCTGATCAGCGGCGTACCGGAGCCCCAGGCACGCTGCATGGCGGGGATCGGATAGCGCCGGTGCGGCCAGACGGCAAGCTCCTCGGCGAACACGGCGCGCACGAGGTCGCGCCACCGGGGCGTACGCAGGTCCACCGCGAACGGCACCGTGTTGAGGTACATGCCCATGACCTCGTCGCCGCGCAGCAGTTCGGGCCGGCCGTTGACGACCAGACCACTGAAGAACCGCCGCTGGCCGGTGATGACGCCGATCATCGCGAGGTGTGCGGTGTGCAGCACGGCCTTGAGCGAGGTCTGCGTCCGCGCGGCCAGCTCACGCAGCCCCGGTTCGAGATGCCGCCAGGACATCCGCAGCTCCGGCACCGCGCCGTGGCCGGCCGGGGCGGTGTCCGCCGGCAACGCGATCCGGTCGTAGTCGCCGACGCGGCTCCGCCAGAACTGCTCGTCCGGCCCGGCCGACAGCGAGCGCCGTTCCAACCTGACGAAGTCCGCGTAGCGCCCGGGAGGCGGAGGCTTCAACGCATCGGTGTCCGCGTCCCGGATCGCCCGGTAGGTGTCCCGCAGTTCGGCGATGAGGGAGTGGTGGCTCCAGCCGTCCAGGATGGCGTGGCACTCCGTGTGGGTCAGCACCCACGTCCGCTCCCCGGTGCGGTGCACGTGCCAGCGCAGTTGCGGGGCGTGATCGATGGGCAGCATCGCCAGCTTCATCGACTCCCGGTACCGCTCCAGGATGTCCTGCTGCTCGGCTTCCGGGAGCCCGCGCAGATCGTCGAAGCCCACCTCGACCCGCGCCTCGGCGTGGACGAGTTGCATCGGCTCGGTGTAGCCGGACGGGTGGAACGTGGTGCGCAGGATCTCGTGCCGGTCGACCAGCCATTGTGCGGCCTGGTTCAACGCGGTCAGCGAGAACGGACCGTCGTCGGCGATGTCGAAGCTGGTGACGTTCTGGTACGCCGGGTGCGAGCCGTTGACAAGCATTTCGTACACCATGCCGGCCTGCACCTGGCCCATCGGGTAGGCGTCCACCAGGCCGTCGGGGAGCCGGTCGCGGTCGGCCGGGTCGAGTTGTTCGAACGGGCGAACCGGCGGCTCGTCCGCACCGGCCGCCGGCCGGTCGGCGAGCGTCGCCAGCTGCGCCGCGGTCTGGTGGGTGAAGATGTCCTGCACCGACAGGTGCAGCCCGCCGCGGCGCAGGGTCCCGATCGCGCGGATGGCCCGGATCGAGTCACCGCCGACGTCGAAGAACCGGTCGAGCACACCGATCCGTTCGACGCCCAGCGCCGCCGCGAGTGCCTCGGCGACGACGCCTTCGGCCTCGGTGCGGGGGGCGACGTACGCGCCGGCCGCCCAGGCGCGGCCAGGTGTCGGGGCCGGCAACGCGCGCCGGTCGGTCTTTCCGCTGGTGGTCAGGGGCAGCGCGGCGAGCAGCTGCCAGTGGCTCGGGATCATCGCCTCGGGCAGGCGACCGCGCAGGAACGACGCCACGTCGCTCACCTCGACGCCGGCCTCCGTGTCGCGGGCGACGAGGTAGCCGACGAGTTGGCCGTCGTGCACCGCGACGGCGACCGCGGACACCGCCGGGTGCTCGGCCGCCACCGCCTCGATCTCGCCGAGTTCGACCCGGTGTCCGCGGATCTTCACCTGGTCGTCGAGTCGGCCGAGGTAGTCGATCCGGCCGTCCGGCAGGTACCTCGCGAGGTCACCGGTGCGGTACAGCCGCCCTCCTGCGCCGGACTCCTCGAACGGGTCGGGGACGAACCGCTGCGCCGTGAGCCCCGGGCGGCTGAGGTAGCCACGGGCCAGTTGCACGCCGCCCAGCAGCAGCTCACCCGGCACTCCGATCGGGACCGGCCGCAGGTTCTCGTCGACGATGTAGGTGCGCGTGTTGGCGATCGGCCGTCCGATGGTGACCGGCGTCCCGGGCGCGCAGCGCACCGCGGTGACGTCGACGGCCGCCTCGGTCGGCCCGTAGAGGTTGTGCAACTCGCAGCCGATCCGCTCGTGGACGGCGGCGACCAGGTCGGCGGGGAGCGCCTCGCCGCTACAGATCATCCGTCGCACCGACGGCAACGGCCCGAACGACTCGGCCAGGAACACCCGCAACATCGACGGTACGAAATGCAGGGTGGTGACCTGCTCGGTGGCGATCAGCTCGGCCAGGTAGTGCGGGTCGCGGTGACCGTCGGGTCGGGCGATCACCAGCGTGGCCCCGGTGATCAGCGGCCAGAAGAACTCCCACACCGAGACGTCGAAGCTGTACGGGGTCTTCTGCAGCACCCGGTCGGAGGCGTCCAGCCGGTACGCGTCCTGCATCCAGTGCAACCGGTTGACGATCGCGCGGTGGGTGACCACGACGCCCTTGGGCCGGCCGGTCGAACCGGACGTGTAGATCACGTACGCCGGGTGGTCCGGCCCCGCCGGAACCGTGCCCGTCGGTGCCGGCCCGGTGTCGGGGACGACCGGTTCGGTGTCGGTGAGCACGATCGTGACACCGGCGTCGGCACACATGTAGTCCCGGCGTTCGGCCGGGTGGTCCGGGTCCAACGGCAGGTAGGCGCCGCCGGCCTTCTGGATCGCCAGCAGGGCCACCACCAGCTCGATGCTCCGGCGGCGGCACACGCCGACGATCGACTCCGGCCCGACGCCCGCGTCGAGAAGGTACCGCGCCAGTCGGTCGGCGCGCCGGTCCAGCTCGGCGTAGGAGACGTCCTCGCCCTCGAAGCGGAGGGCAACGGCGTCCGGGGTGCGGGCCACCTGCCGCGCGAACAGCTCCGGCAGGGTGCCGGTCGGGTACGCCACCTCGGTCTCGTTCCACGTCCGCACCAGCTGCCGCTCGGCCGGTGGCGGCTCGACCAGCCGGCTGATCGGTGCGTCCGGGGTGGCCGCGATGGCGCCGATGAGGGTGGTGAAGTGGGTCGCGAACCGCTCGACGGTGTCCCGGTCGAACAGCGCGGTGGCGTAGTTCAGGAAGCCGGTGAGGGTGCCGTCGGGCTGGTCGACGACCACCAGGGTCAGGTCGAACTTGGCGTCGCTCTCACCGACCGGCAGCTCCTCGGCGCGCAGTTCACCGACGCGGCGGGCCGTGGAGTCCCCGCTGGCCCACAGGAACATGGTCGAGAACAGCGGGGTCCGGGACGCGTCGCGCACCGGGGCCAGCTCGTCCACCAGCCGTTCGAACGGAAGTTCCTGGTGGGCGTAGGCGCCGAGCGCCATCTCCTTGACCCGCCGGAGCACCTCGCGGAAGGACGGGTCGCCTGACAGGTCGGTGCGCAGCACCAGCGTGTTGAGGAACAGCCCGATCAGGTCCTGCACCTCGGCCCGGTCGCGACAGGCCACCGGGGTGCCGATCGTGATGTCGTTGCTCCGACCGAACCGACCGAGCACGATCGCGTACACGGCCATCAGCACCATGAACGGCGTCGCGCCGGCCTGGCGGGCGAGCTCGTGCAGGGCTCGGGCGTCCGGCGCGGACACCGCGAACGGGACCAGGTCGCAGGCGCTGTCCCGGACCTGTGGGCGCGGCCGGTCGAGCGGCAGTTCCACCGGGGTGGCGCCGGCCAACGCCTGCCGCCAGTAGTCGAGCTGGCGGTCCAGCGCGGCACCGGACATCGCACCGCGCTGCCACGCGGCGAAGTCCGCGTACTGCACCGGCAGTGGTGCCAACGGGGACGGTCCGCCGGTCAGCGCGGCGGTGTACAACCGGTCGAGCTCACGCCACAGCACCTGCTCGGACCAGCCGTCGAAAGCGATGTGGTGCAGGGTCACGACCAGCGCATGCTCCTCGTCGCCCAGCCGCGCGAGGGTTCCGGTCAGCACCGGCCCGGTCGCCAGGTCGACGGGTGCCCGGTCGTGGGTCATCCAGCCGGCGATCCGCTCGTCCTGCGCGGCGGGGTCGAGGCCACGCAGGTCCACCTCGTGCAGCGTGGCCGGCTGCGGCGGGTCGATCACCTGGCCCGGCTCGCCGTCGACCACCACATAGCGGGTGCGCAGCACCTCGTGCCTCGCCACGATCCCGTCCAGCGCCGCCCGCAGCGCGGCGGACTCCAGCGGCCCGAACAGTCGGAGGCCGGCGCTGGCCAGATACTCCGTGCCGCCCGGCCGGACCTGGTCGAGAATCCACAGCCGGCGCTGCGCGAACGACAACGCGGGCGGCGTCTCGCGTGATACCCGGGTGATCCCCTCGTCCGGCGCGGCGGTCTTGGCACCTACGAGCCTGCGCCGAAGCAACTCCGCGCGCAGACCGGCTCGATCGATTGTCTCAGTCACAGGGCACCATCCTGGGAAAGCAGTTCGCTCATCTGGGCGTCGGTCAGCTCGTCGAGTTCGGCCGTGATCAGGTCGGTCACCACCACCGCCAGCTCCGCCACGGTGGTCGCCTCGAACAGGCAGCGCAGCGGAACCTCCACGGCGAGGGCCGCCCGCAGCCGGGCCAGGACCCGGGTGGCCAGTAGCGAGTGCCCACCGAGTCCGAAGAAGTCGTCGTCGACGCCGATCCGGTCGACGCCGAGGATGTCGGACCAGATCCCGGCGATGGTCTCCTCCGCCGGGTCCCGCGGTGCCACATATCCGCGGGCACCGTCGAGCTGGGACGGTTTCGGATCCGGCAGCGCGGCCCGGTCGACCTTCTTGCTCGGCGACAGCGGCAGGGCCGCAACGGTGACCCAGGCCGACGGGATCATGTACGAGGGCAGTGACTCCCGTAGGTACGCCCGCAACTCGTCGAGGTCGGGGCCGGTGTCGTGGGACCACTCCAGGTAGGCGACGAGTCGCTTGTCGCCGGGCCCGATGTCCTTCGCGACGACGGCGGCGGCGGGCACCGCGGGGTGCTTGGCCAACACGGCTTCGATCTCGGCGAGTTCGATCCGGAAACCGCGGATCTTCACCTGGGTGTCGAGGCGGCCGAGGAAATCGACGTTGCCGTCCGGCCGGAGCCGGACCAGGTCTCCGGTGCGGTAGAGGCGCGCTCCCGGTTCGGTGGCGAACGGGTCGGGCACGAACCGCTCCGCGGTCAGCTCGGGCCGGTCGTGATAGCCGCGCGCCAGGCGCACGCCGCCGAGGTACAGCTCGCCGGGGACCCCGACGGGAAGCGGACGCTGCTCCGCGTCGAGCACGTACACCTGGGTTCCGGCGGCCGCGCGGCCGATGTGCAGGGTGGCCGTGCTGCGCTCGTCGGCGAGGTCACCGGAGACCGGGTTGAGCATGCAGGTGACGGTGGCCTCGGTCGGCCCGTAGGTGCAGAGGAAGCGGCCGGGCAGGCCGGTCGCCGCCCAGCGTTGGGCGTCGGCGACGGTCACCACGTCCGAGCTGACGTTGACGAGCTTCAGCCCGGTGAGCTGGTCCACGCCGGCATCCATCATCTCCCGGTAGTACGCCGGAGTGATCTCCATGATCGTGACGCCGTACTGCGCCAGCTTGGCCGGCAGTTCGCTCGGCGCCCAGAAGACCGGGTCGCTCACCACGATCGTGGCGCCGGTGGCCAGGGTGGCGCCGATCTGGTCCATGGAGACGTCGAAGGTGAGCGCCGAGAGCAGCACGACCCGCTCGCCGGGGCGGATGCCGTAGTAGTCGGCGATCACCCGGCAGTGGTGCGCGTACGCCCGGTGCGAGATCATCACGCCCTTGGGGCGGCCGGTCGACCCGGACGTGTAGATGATGTACGCGAGGTTGTCCGGAACGGTGGCCGGTGCCGGGTCGGCCGACGGCCGGCCGCTCGCCCGGTCCCCGTCGTCGACGACCAGCACCGGACGGTCGTGCCCGGCGAACCGGTCGGCGAACTTGCCGGTGGTCACCACCAGGTACGCTCCGGCGTCGTCGAGCATGTAGCGCAGCCGCTCCGGCGGATGTTCCGGGTCGAACGGCGCGTACACCCCGCCGGCCTTGAGCACCGCCAGCAGCACCACCACCGGCGCGATGCCGCGCTGAAGGCACGAGCCGACGACGACCTCCGGTCCGACACCCATCGAACGGAGCTGGTGCGCCAGCTCGTTGACCCGTGCGTTCAGCTCGGCGTAGCCGAGCCGCTCGGTACCGAACACCACTGCGGTCGCGTCCGGGGTCCGGGCCGCCCACTGCTCGAACAGCTCCGGAACCGAGAGGTGCCGTTCGCCGGGCGGGTCGAGCAGGTCCAGCTTGTCCGCGTCGGGGTCCGGCCACCGGTGCACGATCGTGTGGCGTTCCTCGGCCGACAGCAGATCCAGCTCGCCGATCCGGGCCTGCGGATCGGCGACCACGCCGCCCAGCAGGCGTAGGTACTGGCCGGCGAGGCGTTCGACCGTCGAGCGGTCGAACAGCGCGGTGGCGTACTCGAACCAGCACTCCAGCCGCCCGTCCGGCTGCTCCATCACCGACAGGGTGAGGTCGAACTTGGCCACCGACAGGCCGCTGTCCAGGCCGGCCGCGGCGCACCCGGCGAGGGTGGACGGCGAGTTACCGGCACCGGTGTGCTGTACCTCGAACATGATCTGGAACAGCGGATTGCGGGACAGGTCGCGGTCCGGTTGCAGGGCGTCGACGAGGTGTTCGAACGGCACCTCCTGGTTGGCGAACGCCTCCAGGGCGGTCCCGCGGACCCGGTCGACCAGGTCGAGGAAGGTCGGGTTTCCGCCCAGGTCGGCCCGGACCACGAGGTTGTTGACGAAGAAACCGATCAGGTCCTCGCTCTCCGGCCGTGTCCGGCCGGCGACCGGGGTGCCGATCGCGATGTCGGTGCGGCCGGTGTGGCGGCTCAGCAGCACGTCGAACGCGGCCAGCAGCACCATGAACAACGTGGCACCGGTCTGGTTGCCCAGCTCGCGTACCGCCGCTCCGGTGTCCTGCGGTATGTCGACGATGAACAGTTCACCGCGCAGGTCTCGCCCGGGCTGGCGGGGCCGGTCGGGGGTCAGTTCGACCGGCACGAGCCCGGCGAGCCGGGTTCGCCAGTACTCGATCTGGTTGCCGATGGTGCCGTCGGCCTGGCGGTCGCGTTGCCAGGCGGCGAAGTCGGCGTACTGCACCGGAAGCGGCTGCGTCGACCACGGGGTACCGGCGAGTCCTGCCGCGTACGCCTCGTTCAGCTCGCGCAGGAAGATGCCCAGCGACCAGTTGTCGAAGGCGATGTGGTGCAGGGTGATCGCGACCAGGTGTTCGTCGGCCGCCGTGTGTACGACCGTGACCCGCAGCGGACGCTCGTGGGTGAGGTCGAACGGCCGGGCGCTCGCCGCTTCGACGATCGTCCTGGCGCGCTGCGCGGCATCCGGGGTGCCGGTCAGGTCCACCACGTCGAAGGGCACCGGGCCGGGGGGATCCACGACTTGCAGCGGGACACCGCTGTCCCCGACGTAGCGGGTGCGCAGCACCTCGTGCCGGGCGCTGACCTCCTCCACCGCGCGGCGCAGCGTCGCGGTGTCGAGCGTTCCGGTGAGGTGGTACACCATCGGGATCAGGTATTCCGCGCTGCCCGGTTCGAGCTGGTCCAGGAACCACAGTCGCTGCTGGCCGAACGAGGTCGGCAGGGCGCTGTCGCGGGGTACGGGCACGATCTGCGGCTCGCTGTCGGGTGTCGTACCCGCGTCGATCGCCGCGGCGACCCGCTCCACGGTCCGTCCTTCGAACAGGGTGGCCACCGTCAGCTCCAGCCCGAACCGGCGGCGCAACCGGTGCGCGAGCCGGATCGCCAGCAGCGAATGCCCACCCAGCGCGAAGAAGTCGTCCGCCACGCCGACCCGCTCGGCCCCGGTCAGCTCGCCCATGAGCGTGGCGACGGCCCGCTCGGTCTCCGTTCGGGGGGCGACGTGACCGGGCGCTACGTCATCGGGTACGACGTGATCCGGGTCGTCGCCGGGCGGCCGGCTGCCGGGGGTCGGCAGCGCCGACCGGTCGACCTTTCCGTTGGGCAGCGACGGCAGCTCGGCCAGCGCGATGATGCTGGCGGGAACCATCGCGGCGGGCAGCCGGGTGCCGAGGAATCCGGACAACTCGTCGGGCTCCACCGTCGTCCCGGCGACCGGCACCACGTAGCCCGCGAGCTCCAGATCACCGGTGACGGACCGATAGGAGGTGACCACGGCCGCCGCGACCGACGGATGCGCCCGGAGGGCGGCCTCCACCTCGCCGGGTTCGACGCGTACCCCTCGCACCTTGACCTGCGCGTCCAGGCGACCGACGAACTCCAGGATTCCGTCGGCACGCCACCTGGCGAGGTCTCCGGTGCGGTACCACCGCTGACCGGGCCGGGTGGCCAGGGGGTTCGGGGTGAACCGCTCGGCGGTGAGGTCGCCGCGCCCGGCGTAACCGCGGGCGAGGCCGACACCGCCGATGCACAGTTCACCGGGTACGCCGATGGGTGCGAGCCGGTCGGCGGAGTCCACCACGTACAGGTCGACGCCGGGCAGCGCGGCACCGATCGGGACCGTACCGTCGGTCTCGCCACGCTCGTAGCGCCACGCGGTCACGTCGATCGAGGACTCGGTCGGGCCGTAGGTGTTGTACAGGTCCACCTCCCGCACGCCGAGCAGTCGTTCGCACAGTTCGGTCGGCAGCGGCTCGCCGGCGGAGCACACCAGCCGCAGTGCGTCGCAGGCGGCCAGCTCCGGCTCCTCGACCACGGTGCGCAGCACGGACGGGACGAGTTGCACCACGGTGATCCGGTACGCCGCGAGGGCACCGACCATCACGGCGGTGTCGCGGTGCGCGTCCTGCGGCGCCATCACCACGCAGCCGCCGGACACCAGCGGCGCCAGGAACTCCCACATCGAGGCGTCGAACCCGATGGTCGTCTTCTGCAGTACGCGGTCGGTACCGCTGAGCCCGAACTGGTCCACCGCCCACAGCACCCGGTTCCGGATCCCGCCGTGGCTGATCACGACGCCCTTGGGGCGACCGGTGGATCCGGACGTGTACATGACGTAGGCGGCGTTCGCGGCGTCGAGCGCCACCGGTGGCGGTGGCGTGGCCTGGGTGATGGCGTCCCACTGCTCGTCGAGCACCACCACCGGGGTGCGCTGCGGAATCCGCTGTCGCAGCGCCGTGTCGGTGAGCACCAGTTCGACGCCCGCGTTGTCGATCATGAATTCGAGCCGCTCGTCGGGCAGGTCGGGTGCGAGCGGGACGTAGACCGCACCGGCGGTGAGCGAACCGAGCAGTGCGACCACGAGATCGGCACCGCGGTGCAGGGCGACGCCGACGGCTGTTTCCGCACCGACTCCCCGGGTGTGCAGGAAGCTGGCCAGGCTGTCCGCCCTGGACCTCAGCTCGGCGTAGGTCAGCTCGACGTCACCACAGACCACGGCCACCGCGTCCGGCGTGGCCTCGGCCTGCGCCCGGAACAGGTCCGGCAGCAGCGCGTCGGTCGCCTCGCGCGGCGCGGGGTTCCAGCCGAGCACCTGCTGCTGTTCCACGGCCGTCACCGTCGGCACGTCGCGCAGCGGTGTGTCCGGCGCCGCCGCCAGGTTCTCCAGGAGCGACAGGTAGTTGTCGGCCATCCGCTGGATGCGGGCCCGGTCGAAGAGCGCGGCCGGATAGGTGATCCGGGCGACCCAGGATCCGTCCGGCTCCTCGGTCATCTGTAGCGACATGTCGAAGGTGGCACTGCGTACGGGGGTCGGCACCCAGTCGACCTCGATGCCGGGCAGACGCAGCGGCTCCCCCTGGCCGTTCAGGACCGCGAACCCGACCTGGAAGAGCGGGTTGCGGGACAGGCCGCGGTCCGGCGCCAGTTCGGCGGCCAGGCGTTGCAGGGGCACGTCCTTGTGCTCGAAGGCGTCCAGGGCCGTTTCGCGGACCCGGCCGAGCAGTTCGACGAAGGTGGGATCCCCGGACAGATCGGTCCGCAGCACCACCGTCTGCGCGAGCGAGCCGATCACCGGCTCCAGCTCGACCCGGTTCCGCCCGCTTGTCGACACGCCGACACCGAAGTCGAGCTGGTCCGCGTAACGGCTGATCAAGAGCTGGTAGGCGGCCAGGAACACCATGAACGGGGTCGCCCGGGCGGCGCGTCCCACGGCGGTGACTCGGGCCACCAACGGTGCCGGCACGGTGAACGCCACCACCTCGCCGGCCGGCTCCCATACGGCGGGGCGCTGCCGGTCGGTGGGCAGTTCCAGTGGCGGCAGTCCGGCCAGTCGCTCGCGCCAGTAGTCCAAATGCCGGACGAACGCCGCGTCGTTCGCGTCCCAACGGCTCCGCTGCCAGTCGGCGAAGTCGGCGTACTGGAGCTCAAGCGGCTCAAGCGGCGACCTCTCGCTGGCGGCGTGGGCCGCGTAGAGCACGCCCAGTTCCCTGGCCAGGACGCCCAGCGACGGGCCGTCGAAGGCTATGTGATGCACCACGATCATCAGGATCGTGTCCGTGGGGGAAAGCTCGACGAGGGTCAGCCGCCAGGGCGCGGATTCGCGCAGGTCGATCGGCGTCGTCACCGCTGCGTCGCCGATTTCCCATACCCGTCGGTCCTGTTCGGCCGCTGGGTACCCGCTCAGGTCCACCACCGTGATGTCGACCGGCGCCGGCTCGTCGATGATCTGCACCGGTTGTCCGTCGACGGTGGCGTAGCGGGTACGCAAGATTTCGTGCCGGCCGGCGATCTCAGTGAAGGCCGCGGTCAGCGCTTCCCGGTCCAGTGGCCCGCGTAGCCGGAATCCCCAGTGCAACAGGTACTCCTGGGTGCCGGACCGGACCTGGTCGAGGAACCACAGCTGCTCCTGCTCGAACGACAGGCGGAGCTGGTTGCCGGTTTCGAGGATGTCAGTCATGCGCACACCTGCTGCTTCGTCGGTAGGAAGTCATCCAATGTGGTGCCCAGGCTGCGGGCCGACGCCGCACGCCGGACCAGGTCGGCCACCGCCAGATCCAGGCAGCCGAGACCGAACGGGGAGAACACCGTCACGGTGTCGTCGCTCCTGACGTACCGCTCACCGGCCACCAGGACCTCGCCCAGCGAGGCGGCGATGAAGTCGCGGTGTCCGGCTTCCTGCTGCGCCAGATCCAACGACGTCGCGGCCCGGCACACGTGGTCCGCGTCATCGACGATGTTCACGCTGGAACGGATCGAGTCGGTGGTGAGGTCACGCAACGACAGGTGCAGCACCAGCGTTCCCGGGCGGCAGTGCTCGGTACCCAGGTGCGGGGCGCTCGCCGTCGTCGCCAGGCACACCAGTTTGTGGCGGGCCATGGCGTCGGCCGCGTTCTCGGCCACGTCGATCTTCAACGTCGGCCAGACCGACCGCGCCTCGGCGGCGAAGGACTGCGCCCGTTCGGCGCTGAGGTCGTACAAGGTCACCGTGTCCAGCGCCGGCAGCACGGTTCGCAGATACCTCAGCACTTCGAAATTGATCGGACCGCAGCCGACAAGCGTCACCGCGGATTCCGGGCTGGAGGAGGAGAGCGTGAACGCCGCCAGGGCGGCGCTCGCCGCCGTACGTCCAGCGGAGATCGCCGATGCTTCGAGGATCGCCTCCGGTACGCCGGTGTGTACCGAATTCAGGATCATCACGGCCGATGCCCGGTGCATCCCCCGGCTGAGGTTGCCAGGGAAGGAGGACACCCACTTCATCCCGCAGGTCGGCGTCTCACCGCCCAGATAGGCCGGCAGCGCGATGATCCGCTCGCGCTCACCGTCCGGAAAGCGGAGGAAAACGGACTGCGGCACCCGCGTACGGCCCAACGCGTGGGACCGGTACGCCGCCTCCACCGCGGACACCACGTCGCGCTCGCCCCCGTCGAGGACGGCACGGACCTCACCTGCCCCGAGGATCAACATGGCGCCACCTGCATGTCGGGCTTGTTCCACAGGTGCGACACGTCACCGAAGTACGTCATGACCCAGTCGTCGTCGTAGATGGTGTCCAGGTACCGCTCACCGCGGTCGGGAAAGACCATCGCGCAGGTGGCCCCGGGCCGGATCTGATCGCGCATCTGCTCCAGGCCCGCCACGACGGCGCCCGAGGAGCCACCGACGAGAATCGCCTCGCGGGCGGCCAGCCGACGGCAGGCCACGATCGCGTCGAGGTCGTCGACCCGGACCACGATGTCGGCCAGGTCGCTGCGGTACAGCTTCGGACGCACCGATGCGCCGTGGCCGGGAATCATCCGCCAACCGACCGCCGGGCCGAATATCGCACTGCCCAGCGCGTCCACCGCCACGATGGTCACCGGCAGCTGGTGCGTCCGGATGTATTCGGCGCACCCCCGCAGGGTGCCGCAGGAACTCGTGGCGCAGAACAGGTAGTCGATTTCCGGCAGGGCCCGCACGATCTCTCGTACGGTCGTGTGGTGTGCCTGTGGGTTGAGGGGGTTCGAGTACTGGTCCGGGCAGTACGCGTGATCGATCGTCGCGACGAGTTCACGCACCCGACGGATACGCACGGGCAGGTACTCTCCGGTGGCCGGATCGACGTCGGTGACCACCTCGACCTGCGCGCCGAGTGCGCGCATGATGGCGATGTTGTCTTTGTTGGTGCGTGGATCGACCACACAGATGAAGCGGATTCCGTAGTATCCGCACACCTGCGCGAGGCCGATTCCGAGATTGCCGGAACTGGACTCGATCACCACTGATCGTCCTGGCACGAGCCGCCCGTCGCGTATGCGTTCTCGCAGCATCTCCAGCGCCGAGCGGTCCTTGATACTGCCGCCTGGATTGTGCGACTCCAACTTTGCGAACGTCCTGAACGGACTCTCGGGGTCGAGCTTCACCAGCTCGACGATCGGTGTCGCTCCGATGGTCGCCAGCACTCCTGACCCGGTGGGGGTTTGTTCGGTCATAGAGCCGCTCCTCGAATTGCATCCGCCGCGATGCGCCTACTACGAGATTCCTCCGCAGCACCGAGACAGCGCAGGGAAGAACATGCAGACTCACCGGTTGACGCCGGCAGCAGTTCTGCCGGAGGTTCTTCTGTTTCTGTCGTGCTGCTGCCGGTGCCGGCGGTGCCGTTTCCACCGGAAACGATCACCACCGCGCGACCGGCAGATCCGCGCCGTAGCGCGCCGGCCAGCGCTACCGCACCGCTTGGTTCCGCGCTGACACCGGCGCGGCGGAGAACCCCCAGCGCGTGGGTGATCGCGTCGTCGGTCACGCCGATCAGGTCGTCGACCCGGTGCCGAATGATCGGCCAGGGAACCGCGCCGGGCCGTTGCCCGCGCAGGCCGTCGGCGATCGTCATGGACGGTGGCAGCTCGGTCGGCGCGTCCCGGGCAACCGAAACGGCGTACCGACGTGCGGACGTCGGCTCCACCCCGACGACCCGCACCCGCCGGGACAACGCCGACGCGGCCAGGCACACGCCGGCCAGCAGGCCACCACCGCCGGTCGGTACGAAGATCGTCGTCACGCCCGGCACCTGCTCCAACACTTCGAGCCCGACGGTGCCGGCACCGGCCACCACCAGTTCGTCGTCGGAGGACGGCACGAAGACGGCACCGGTCGCCGCAGCGATGTCCGCGGCCCGACGGTCCCGTTCGACCACGCCACCGGCCACCCGAACCACGCTGGCGCCGAGTGCCCGGATCGCCTGGGTCTTGCCGTCGCTGGCCCCGGCGGCCATCACGATCGTCACCCTGATGCCCAACGCGGCACCGAGCATGGCGACGGCGATGCCGTGGTTACCGGACGAACCAGCCACCACCTCGTCCGCGTACCGCGCGAGCATCGCGTTCGCCGCGCCCCGGATCTTGAACGAGCCGCCGCGCTGGCGGTGCTCGGCCTTGAGCAGCACCCGCGAGTCCAGCGCCAGCACCGGGGTGCGATCCACCAGGCCCGTGATCCGGCCGGCGGCCATACGCACGTCCGCGAGGGTGGGCCCGACGCCTGTCGTCCTCATGGCCCGTCCACGGTGACCGCCCTGCGGTCGGTCTTGCCGCTGACCGTCGTGGGTAGGCGGTCGATCCGGGCGAACCGCCGGGGAATCATGTAGTGGGGCAGCGTCATCGCGAGATGCGCACGCAGCGCTGCGTCCGTCACCTCCGCCGACTCGGCCGCGACGTGCGCGATGAGGAAGACCCGGCCGCCGGCATCGGTACCCGCGGTGACCACCGCACCGGTGACGGCGGGGTGGGCCAGCAGCGCGCCCTCGATCTCGGCCGGGTCGATCCGGTAGCCCCGGACCTTGATCTGCCGGTCGATGCGCCCGAGGTACACGAGGTCACCGCCGGGCAACCGACGCGCCAGGTCGCCGGTGCGATACATGCGCGCGCCGGGCGCGCCGTGCGGGTCCGGCGCGAACCGGTCCGCGGTCAACGCCGGCCGGCCGCAGTAGCCGCGCGCGACCCCACAGCCACCGATCCACACCTCGCCGACGCCCCCGTCGGGCACGGCGTGCAGCTCGTCGTCGAGCAGGTGCACGCTGACACCGTCGATCGGTGTCCCGATCAGGTCGACCGTCGTGTCCGGGACCGGCGGCACGTCGAAACGGGTCGAGGTCATCGTGGTCTCGGTCGGGCCGTACTGGTTGATCATCCGTCCGGGCACGAAGTCCCGGCCGCCGGCGACGAGGAACGGCCGCAGCGACTCACCGCTGGACACGGTCAACCGCAGGTCGGGCAGATCGCTGCGCCGCAGCGACGTCAGGAAGGTCGGGGTGGCCGAGAGAATCGTGTTCACCCCCCACGTGCGGAGGGCCGCGACGAACTCACCGGCGCGCAGCAGGGTGGAGCGCGGCACCAGGACCACCTGCCCGCCGGCGACGAGCGGGGCGAACGTGTCCCGGATCGAGGCGTCGTACCCGAACGGCGCGAGTTGCAGCACCACGGTGTCCGGACCGAGTCGGTAGTCGTCGACGATGAACCGTAGATAGTTGGTGACGCCGCGGTGCTCCAGCAGGACCGCGTTCGGCGGCCCGGACGAGCCGGAGGTGTGACTGACGTAGGCGAGCGATCGGGGCGACACCGGTCGCAGGGTCGCCGGCGCGTCAGGCGCGTCGACGAACACGGTGGGGCCGTCGATGGGAAGCTCGAGCTGCCCGGCCCGGGACGGCGTGGTGACCAGGAACCGGGCCTGGGCGGTGCGCACCATCGCGGCCAGCCGCTGATCGGGCAACTCGGTGTTGAGGGTGAGGAAGGCACCGCCGGCCCGGAGCACGGCCGCCATCGCGATGACGGCCTCCGGGCCTCGGTCGACCATGACCGCGCAGACCTGCTCCGGTCCGACGCCCCGGGCCACCAGCGCCCGGGCCAGCCGGTCGGTCCGGGCGGCGAAGTCCTCGTAGCACAGGGCGGTGTCCGGGGTGACGATCGCCGGTGCGTCGGGCCGGGTCGTGGCGTGGGTCAGGATGTCGTCGAGAAAGGTGGTCACAGGCCCGCTCCGCCGCTCGGCCGGTCGGCGGCGCACCACTCCAGGACCGCCCGGGCGCTGTGGTACTTGTTCTCGGCCTGGGCGAAGGCGATGCTGTCGGGTCCGTCGAGTACCGCGGCGGTCACCTCCTCGCCCCGGTGCGCCGGCAGGTCGTGCATGAATATCGCGCCCGGGCAGGCGGCCATCAGCTCCTCGTTGACCTGGAACGGGGCGAACTCGGTACGCCAGTCGGGCGTCGGCTTCGTCGAACCCGTCGTCTGCCAACGGGTGGTGTAGACGACGTCGACCGGCGGCAGGCCGGACACGTCGTGCCGCTGCTCGACGCGCGCGCCGCTACGCCGGGCGGACACCGCCGCCTGA
The DNA here is from genome assembly GCF_042898635.1 of Micromonospora sp. NPDC000442. NCBI lineage: Bacteria > Bacillati > Actinomycetota > Actinomycetes > Micromonosporales > Micromonosporaceae > Micromonospora > Micromonospora sp. NPDC000442. The sequence goes on from NZ_JBIAYZ010000028.1 coordinate 44,644, forward strand.
TCGAGATACCGCTGCTCCACGCCGTACCCGGGCGGGGTGCGCAGGTGCAGCTCGGCGCCGGGGTACCGGGACAGCGCGAGCGTCAGCGCCGAGGCGGTGTTGTTCCCCTCCCCCACGTACAACACCCGTACGCCCTCGGCCCGACCGAAGTGCCGGACGATCGTGGTGAGATCGGCGAGGGCCTGCGTCGGGTGTTCGACCGCGCTCATCGCGTTGATCACCGACATGCGCTTCTGGGCGGCGTACGCGCGCAGCTCGGCCTCCGGCCCGACGGTACGGGCGACCAGGACGTCGAGCATGCCGGACAGCACCGCGCCGGTGTCCTCCACCGACTCGCCGGTGGCCAGTTGCAGGTCGTTCGGGCCGTACGTGATCAGGCTGGCGCCGAGTCGCAGCGCGCCGGCGGAGAACGCCGTCCGGGTACGGGTGGACGTCTTACGGAACAGCACGCCGACGACCGCCCCGGACAGGGGCCGGTCGGTTCCCGCGGAACCACGCGAGTACTCGGCGCCGCGCTGGACGATCCAGCGCAGTTGGTCGTCGGAGAGGTCGTCGATGGAGATCAGATGGCGTCGCTCGGTCATGCCGAGCCCCCTTCCAGGTGGCGATCGGCCGTGACACCAGAGCCTGCGCGAGGTGCGAACTGTCGAACAGGGACGGAGCCGCACGACGCGTCTGCGTCTTCGTCTCTATGGACGGTGTGGCCGGGCCCGGCAATATCGGGCTCAGCTATTCGGATCACCCGACCATGCCGGAGGGGCCATGACTGACGACGGTGTCTACCGCGTCGTGCGCAACGACGAGGAGCAGTACTCGATCTGGTGGGCCGACCGGGATCTGCCGCTCGGCTGGACCGCCGAAGGGACGTCCGGGTCGAAGCAGGAGTGCCTGGATCACATCGGGAAGGTGTGGTCGGACATGCGGCCGCGAAGCCTGCGGGAGCAGATGGCCCAGGCCTGACGGCCGAAGTTCGTACCGCACCTCCACCGCCCCGCCGCCCCGTCGAACACGGTGCGCGGCGGGGCGGCAGCACAACGTCCCCGCCGCCGAGGGCCGGCAGCTCAGCGCCGTGGACGCAGAAATCGACATCGACACGACTCTGAAACCGTGGTGGACGGGCAGCTCCAACTTCGAGGAGAAATGATGATCGCCCCGACAATTGAGTCCGAGGTCCGTAGTTACTGCCGAAGCTGGCCGATCGTGTTCGACCACGGGCGAGGCAGCCGAATGTTCGCCGACGACGGCCGCGCCTACCTTGACTTCTTCGCCGGCGCCGGCGCCCTCAACTACGGCCACAACCATCCGATCCTCAAGCGAGCCCTCCTCGATTACCTGGAACGGGACGGGGTCACGCACAGCCTCGACATGCTGACCGCCGCCAAACAGGACTTCCTCACCGAATTCGCGTCGCAGGTGCTCGTCCCCCGTGGCCTGGACTACCGCGTGCAGTTCACCGGGCCCACCGGTACGAACAGCGTCGAGGCCGCCCTCAAACTCGCCCGCAAAGTGACCGGACGCCACACCGTCGTCGCCTTCACCGGCGCCTTCCACGGCATGTCACTCGGCTCACTGGCCCTCACCGGTAACGCCACCCTGCGCGCCGGCGCCGGCGTCCCACTCGGAAACACCTGGCGCATCCCGTACGACGGCTTCGCCGGTGGTCAGGTGTCCGGGCTCACCCTGCTCGACACCATGCTCGCCGACAGCAGCAGCGGCATGGACCTACCGGCCGCCGTCATCGTGGAGACCGTGCAGGGCGAGGGCGGGATCAACCCGGCCCGCACGATCTGGCTCGCCGACCTCGCCGAGCTGTGCGCCCGCCGCAACGTGCTGCTGATCGTCGACGACATCCAGATGGGCTGCGGCCGCACCGGCCCGTTCTTCAGCTTCGAGCACGCCGGAATCACCCCCGACATCGTCTGCCTCTCCAAGTCCATAAGCGGATACGGCCTGCCGATGTCCCTCACTCTCTTCCGCCCCGAACTCGACGTGTGGCAACCCGGCGAACACAACGGAACCTTCCGTGGCAACAACTTCGCCTTCGTCACCGCGGCCGCCGCGCTGAAAGAATTCTGGGTCGACAGCAAACTGGAAAAGCAGACAGCGGAACGGGAGATCCTGCTAGAAGATTGGCTCGCGGAGCTCGCCGATCGGCACCAGGCGCACATCGCGACCTCGCGTGGCCGGGGCCTGGTGTGGGGTCTGGCCTTCCGGGAGCCGCACATTGCCCGACGAGTCGCCCAGGAGGCGTTCTCCCGTGGGCTGCTGGTGGAGAGGTCCGGGTCCACCGACGAGGTGCTGAAGCTCATGCCGCCCCTGACCCTGACAGACGACGAGCTGGCCGAGGGCCTCGGCATCCTGGAGCAGGCGGTGGCGGCAGCGGTCGCCGGCTGAGTCACACCCGACCGGACCGGGCGCCGCACGAGGTCATCCCCTCTGGCGGCGCTCATTCCGGTTCCTCGCCTGAGTGTTCGACCTCCCCGCTCCGGCGCCCCCGACCCTCCGGGCCCACTGCGCCCGGTGTGCCCTTGCCGAACCCAAGATCCGGGCAACTTCCCATCCTGGCAGCACCCGACCTCGCGCTTGTAAGTTCTGGCACGTGGGCGCCCGGTTGGCCTAGCTGCCGTCCGAGAGTCCCTCCTGCCCGGGCCGAAGGGGACTCTCGTCCGGGGCAGCGAACGGGCCGCCACCTGTCGGGGTGTAGGCAGGCGGGATGCGGGGTACCTCGCGCCCAACCCCGTACCCCCGGCCCAGGAGGCCCCCATGACCGTCGTACTCGCCGTTGTCTGCAGCGACGGGGTGGTGATCGGCGCGGACTCCCAGATCACCGATGGCGACCGCGGTCTGAGCTTCCCCGCCCAGAAGCTGCACCCACTGGGCTCCTGCGCCGCCTGGGGCGGCAGCGGCGCGCGGGGAGTACTCAACGACCTGCGCCCCCTCCTTAGTGACTCGGCCACCGCCATCCTCGAGGCACCCGACATCGGCGACGAGTTGCAGGAGCGCGTCCTGCCCGTCTTCAGAAAGCACTACGAGAACTACATCCCGGACGTGCCCGGCGAGGACGACGGCGGCGGGGTGTCGGCGTACCTCCTCGCGGCCGGCTACAGCCAGGGCGGGCCGTGGATCGTGGAGATCAACCCCAACGGGCTGATCGGCCGTTACGAGGACGTGGGCTTCCACGCCATCGGCTCCGGCGCGCCCATGGCTCAGCAGGCCGGCGCGCTGCTGTCCCACTTCCGGATGACCACGCGCACCGTCGAGTACGGCGTGGTGGGCGTGGTGCGGGTGCTGGAGGCGCTGGAGCGGACCTCGCCGTCGGTCGGCGGGCCGTTCAGCGTCGCGTGCATCCGCGAGGAGGGCGCCCACCACCTCGACGAGAAGGAGATCGCCAAGGCGCTGAAGGACTCCCAGCGCTGGTGCGACCTCGAACAGGAAGCGCTCGACCGGCTGTTCGACTGACGCCCGCGGGTGACGGCGACGACCGGCATGGTGACGGCCGCCGGGTGTCCACCGTTACAGGGGGGCGAGTTTCCGGCTCGGGCGGATCGCCGGCACCCCGCACGTTCGGGGTGCCGGGTCAGGCGGCGATCATGATGCGGTCGCCAATCCGCAGTGGGCCCTCGCGTTGGACAGCACCGTAGGCGCCGACGCAGGTCAGTTTGCCAAGGTCGAAGACCGGCACTCGGTTGAGCCGTGCGGCTGTGCGTAGCACGGCTGGGTCGTCGGGCAGGTCGGCGCCTTGGGCGAGGGTGGGCACCGCGCAGCGCGGGGTGGGTGCGACGATGCGGATCTCGGCGTGGGCGGCGACGGTCATGGTCTGGTCTTGCCAGGTGTTCTCTGCGAAGGGTGCGGGGTCGTCCAGGCGCACCACGATGTTCGGGCGGAACCGTCGCGGGTCCATCCGGCCGCCGGGGTGCCGCCGGGCCAAGGCGTCCAGGGTGGCGGTGGTGATCACGTGGACGGCGGCGAAGTCGACGAAGGTGTTGCCGGGGGTGCCGGCCGCGAGGCTGCTGTGGGTCATCGTTCCGGCGCCGCGCTCGGTCGGCGGGGTCAGCCGTTCCATGCTCGCGTCTTGCGGGAGGGTGTCGGTCAGCCGTACGGGTCGTCCCAGGGCTCGCGACAGTGCGGAGTTGGCGGTGGGTGCGCCGGTGTGGATCTGCTCGCCGTCGGGGCCGGTGACGACCACGCAGCCGTCCGGCTCGTAACGGGCGGCCATCGAGAGCAGGGCGCGCCACCTGCGAGGGTTCTTCGCGCTGGCGAGCAGGCCGGTCTCCTCGTCGATCAGGGCACAGCGGCGGTCACCCACGACGCCCGAGGCGTCCAGGCGCGCCTCGATGAGGTCCTCGCCACCCATGGACTTGACCGGGTACCGACCCAGCCACACCACTTCCCCCATGACTACCCCCAAAATCCGCGCTGCCCAAGATATCCGCGATCGGCCCCGTAGCGAGGTGGGCGATTCATGCACCGCCGTGAGCTCCGCCCGGTGCAACCGACGGATCTCCGCCCAGTCCTCCACGCTCAGCACCTCCCGATGCTTCCGGAAGGGGTCAAAATTCAGCCGGAACCACGGGGTCAGTTTTCAGGCGGAGCCGACAAAACGGAATAGAGCCGTGAGGAATGCATGCCCACTGGTGTGCTGCGCACCTTGCCCGGCGATCGGCACGCGGATAGCTTCCGAGAGGGAAATCCGAAAGCGAACAAGACGCGCTGCTCGACCGCCTCGACCCCACCTGGACCACACGACCGCAGCCCATCCAGTGATCCCGCCCTGCCATCGGCAGCAGGCCGCCGGGCCGACCATCAGCGGAGCCGCCCGCGGAGCAGCGACCTCGACAGTCACCTGGGCAAACCGGGAGGCCCGGTTAGTCTGCCGCAACAGCCGAAACGACGCCATGATCCTGACTCAAGAGATCAACCCAGCCAGACATCCTGGTATCTCCCGTTGGTCGTCAGAACGAGGCCAATCCTGCCATCCTCGCTGCCTGCCGCCGGCCGTGAGGTTTGCGCTGGCTTCTGGCGGACGGCTACCTGGTGATCGTCGACAACGCGCCCCGGCTGTTGCCGGACAGCGCCCAGGACCGGCACGTGCTCTTGTACCCTCGCCCGGGCAGTGCGCCACTGGGCCAGCCCACTCGGTCGACCGCAGGGGCAGGTCACCCCGTTCAGGGTCCTGCTGCTGTGCGACCGCAACGAACAGGCAGTGCAATTGCGGCACGACATTACGCAGGCACTCCGCAACGGGTGCTGAGCGACTCAAACTGCTCGCACTCCCGTCATCGGCTGCTTGCCGCCATGAACGGACGTCGACATGATCGGGTGGGCAGGCCGGCTGTCGGCCGACCGTTCGGCGCTACCGGCCTGCCGCTGGTTGCCGTTCGTGCGTGACAGCGGCCAATACGATGAAGGAGTGACCGAGTCCTCGCGCCCAGCGAAGAAGCCGTGGCTGCCGCCCCGTTGGTTCATTCGGCTGTTCTGGTCGGCTCACCGGGGCGTGTTCCGGCGATCCGGCGGCCGGGTCGGACTGTCGCGTCCACGCGGCAACCGGTACGGAATGCTGCGCCTGACCACCGTCGGGCGTCGCACCGGCCAGCAGCGCAGCGTGATCCTCGGGTACTTCGAGGACGACGGAAATCTGGTCTCGCTGGCCATGAACGGGTGGGGAAAGCCCGAGCCGGCCTGGTGGCTCAATCTGCAGGCGCACCCGGACGCAACCGTCGACCTGGTCGACGGACCGCGGCCGGTGCGTGGTCGTGCTGCGACGGGCGACGAACGGTCGCGGCTGTGGGCCCGCTGGCGTGAGATCGACAAGAACCTGGATGGCTACGCGGCGCGGCGGTCATCCGAAACCGCGGTGGTCGTCCTGGTACCCCGGCCCGGCACGCCTGAGGCATCGCGGGGCACCTCCTGATCGACTCGCTTTGTTGGATGGGCTGATCGATCACGCGTTCCGTCGCAGCGCGATGGGTCGGGGGGTCCAAAGATGATCTCGGATGTTGACCCATAGGTTGCCAGTGGCCGCCGGACTGGTCTCCCTGACGAGCGGTAGCTGCAAGGTAAGCCGCTGATTGCGTGGCATGTCGCCCTGGTGACTGCATCAACCCGGCGTGGTAGCCCATCGTGTTCCCGGCGGCCCTTGTGAAGGCTGACGGAGGAGGGACACCGTGACGGTACAGGTCGGATCGCTCGTCTACCGGGCAAGGAACCTGCCCCAGCATGCCGCTGCGGTGGGGGCTGTGTCAGCCGGGATACCGGCCATGCTGTTCGGCAGCTCGACGAAGCTGTGGAAGTTCGTCGACGCCGATGCGGTGGCCAAGGCGCTGGCAGTGCTGCAACAAGCGAACTGGGCCGGAGGATCGGCTGCGGTGCCGAGCGCAGTCGCGCTGAGCTACGTTGCCCCGTCCGGCGGGGAAAAGGCCGGCACCGTGCGCATCGGCCGGGGCCAGGCGGTCATCGAATACTCCACCCTGCTCGACCTACAGCAGACCGAGGTGTATCAGGCGCTGGTCCAGGGCGCGGCGTGGCTGGGCAGCCCCGGGTTCGCCGCGCTGGCCGCGGATACCGTGGCCGAACGTTGGCGGTTCTCCAGTTGGAGCGAGATAGGCACCGCGTTGAAGGGCTGGGTTCCGGGCACTCCCTACCCCCAGCAGTTGATGGCCTACCGTGTGGTCCGGCGTCCGGAGAGCGTGCTGACCTGGTATGACCCCGTCAACATGACGTTCGGCCGGTCTCAGTTCCGCAACTTCTTCGGCGCCTGTGGCCCCACCGCCAAATACCTCATCGGACGTATCCAGGACCTGGGTGGCCAAGTGGAGCTGGTGGCCGAGGAGAGCAGGCTGTGTGGCACCAACGGTGCTGCCGCGCTGGCCCAACTGGTCCAGGCCGACTATCCGGGCCCGGTACTGATCAACGTGGTGAACGACGCCATTCACGAGTTCGTCCTGGAACGGGCCACCGATGGTGCGACTGCCCTGTTCCAGGGATATATCGGCGCGTACGACGCGTTGTGGTGGGCCGAGCTCAACCAGGCCGAGGTCACTCTCAGTGGCAACGAGCTGAGCACGATGCAGAACCTGCGTACCACCTACGGCGGTGGCCGGGCGGTTCCGTTGCCCACCTTGCTGGCCAACCTGGGCACCTTCATGGAGGTCGACCAGCTGCGCAACGCTGGCATCGCCTGGCGGGCGCTGCCGTTCCTGCCGCAACAGAACCTCAACGACAACGGTCCGCCTTGCTTCGACGTCAGGGTGTGGCAGGTCACCCAGCCGCAGGCAGTGCTGAACGCGTTGCGAGGACGCCAGATCATCAACCAGCAGTTCACCTCATGGCTGAGCCTGGCGGTGCTCAAGGAGGCCGAGAACGTCGCCCCGCAGTAGAGGGACCGGATGTCAAGGTCGGTCGAGGACTGCGGTTCAGTCCCCACCGCACGTGGGCCGGGCATCGACGCTCCGATCGTCGGACAGCCTCTTCACGCAACCATCGCGAGTAGCTGAAGCGATCCAGGACGGACGCCGCCCGGGCACCCGCCAGCACTCCGAGCGGTTAGCGGCTAGTTGAGGATGTTCGAGCAGCGATATGCGCCAGTTCAACTGGAACAGTTGGCGAACCGGTCGATAGGGTCTTTCGGGTGCTGCTAAGGGTTCTCGGCGGGTGCGGTGCATGGCCAGAGGCGGGTCAGGCATGCAGCGGCTACCTCGTGGAGCACGACGGGTTCCGGCTGCTCGTCGATCTCGGCTATGCGACCGTGCCGCGCCTGCTGGAACACATCACCGCGGACCAGGCCGACGCGGTGTTCATCAGCCACGGACATCCCGATCATTGCGCCGACCTGAATCCGCTGCTGCGGGCGCGAGCGTTGCGTGATGATCCGTCGGTGCCGCTACCGGTGTACGCGCTGCCTGGCGCGCTGGATACGGTGTTAGCGCTGGACCGCCCCGGGATGCTGGATGCCGCCTACGTTCTGCATGAGATCACCGTCGGCAGCCGCCTCGACATCGGCCCGTTCCGGGCCCAGACCCAATTACTGCCGCACTGGGTGCCAAATGCCGGCGTACGGCTGGCTGCGGGCGACCGGGTTCTCGCGTACACCGGTGACACCGGCCCGAGCCCCGACGTGGTGGAACTGGCGCGCGACGCCGACCTGCTGCTGGCCGAGGCCACCTACGTCGATGAGGTGCCGGAGGACTCCCGGCGCTACCTGTCGAGTGCGCGCCAGGTAGGTCGGCAGGCCGCCGAAGCCGGCGCCAGACACCTACTACTGACCCACCTGTGGCCAGGCACGGATCCGACGGCTGCGCGATCCGCAGCCGGTCACTGGTACGACGGTGAGATCGGCGTCGCCACTGCTGACCTAGTCCGGGACCTGCCCTAGACCTCGGCGTCCTCTCAGCTTTAGAGACGTCCACGCCGGACAAACCCTCACTCCGGCGCAGTTCGCAAACGCACTCTCATCGGCCACGATCGAGTGCGCTGCGCCGGGCAGCGGCCAACGCGCGGATTGCGGCATGAGCGGGTGTCGCCGGACGCGTTCAGTCCGGATCCGCCATCTCGCGACGGGGCTACCGTTCAACGTGGGCGGCGAGGTTTGCCAGCGAGGACGTGAGCCCGGCCGCGTGATCCTCTGCGGAGATGCCAGAGGGCACGTCGTCGGCTCGGATGTCCACCCGCGTCCCATCGTCGGTTGCTTTGACCTCCCAGGTCATCGTCATGGTGCCCGCATAGTCGGGATCGTCGGCGACGAAGTTGACGGCGTGCACCACCCGGACACCGGGGACGATGTCAACGAAGCGCGCCTCGACGATGTCGGAGTCCGCGGTGGCCTTGCCCGACGAGGTCGAGGCGTCCGCGTAGGTAAGCACCATCCGGTACGACCCACCCGGCCGGGCATCGAACCGTTCGAACCTACCGCTCATCCCCGCGGGCGGAAGCCACGCGACGAGGGCGTCTGGATCGACGAGCGCAGCGTAGACACGATCGGGAGGGGCCGCGATCACCCGCGAGGCTCTGTCCGTGCGTGGCATAGCCCCATCATGGCGCATCGTCCAGGCCCCACCTCGGCAGGGCCGCACGCGGGCACCGGCCGACTTCAATGTCGCCCTCGGTGACAGCGGTTCGCGGCCAGATGAGTGAACCGGCACGGCTGCTTCGCTATTGACCGTACGATCGACGCAGCCGTCCGTTGATCAGGACGTTGAGCCGGAACCGCATGTGCCCGATCTTGCTGGCCGTCGGCTCCGGTCCCGGCGTCAGCAGCGTCCAGCGCAGCCGACTCTCATATCCATCCTGCTCGATATCGAACCGGATCCGTTCGTCGAGCCTGTCCGGCCAAAGAGAGGACCAGACCACGAGACTCGGTTCGAGGCTGTCCAGGACCTGTGGGTCGACCTCGTCATCAAGCAGGTCCAACCATTGCCGAGCCGCGGGATCGCGAGGCCGGATCAGCGATGCCCAGACAACTCGGGGAGGCGCCGGCTGGGACCGCATTCGGCTACCCAGCTCGATCACAGGCCCGAGCATATCGGCCCCACTGGTCCAGGGGAGCGCCCGCGTGGCGGGAGATCCGTGCGTTCGCTGTACAGGAGGCCGCTTGGCGCGAGTGCTGGCTCATGGGAGGTCGGGTTCTGGGTGCTCGGCGACGAACCGCTCGCCCGTCTCGTCGTCGATCAACGAGTTCTCGACCAGCCATTCCACCGCCCGCCGCTTGGCGCGCGTGTCGCGAAACGCGAGCCACGCCGGCAGTAGGTGCGGATACTCCTCATGCAACTCGTTGTTGAACCGGCGGAAGGCGCCCCTGCCCTGGATCGCTTGTACGAGCCTGCGGCTGGCCGCCGCGCCACTGATCCGTTCGGCCTCGTCTGAACTTCCTCGATGCGGCGCGCGCGGCTTTGGAATGACACGCATCGGAAGGTGAGCACCCTGCACGGGGACGACAGCCGCGCACTCTTCGATCCGACCGTACGCCAGTGTCGACCGGCTCCACTATCACCCACGGTGACGAACGCTTCGCGGCATGAGCGCGAAAGCCGCACCCGTCCGCATGTCGGCTAACCAGTTACGGCGTTTGCGGAGGATCGGCCGGGCGGCTGCTGGCGTTGTATGAGTTCTTGGCGGCGACAACGGCCGGCTGGATATGTTCGGGGTCGACGCCGTGGACGTTCAGCGGCGGGTGCATACGCCGGACAAGTTCGGTCTCGATGGTCGCCGGTTCCGGGTCCTGCGCCCAGGTCAAGCGCAGGTGTGTGTGCATCCACGTGGTCAGCCGCGCCTCATCCTCGGAGACCAGGACGACCCGGTCGGTCCAGGTCGTTCGGTATCTCTCGGACACCAGAAGCCCGGCCAGGGTACGGCGCAGCGTCGAGCTGCCCGAACGCCTCAGATGGTTGCGCAGGATCCGCCCTCGCAGGCTGGTCGCCCGTCCGAGGTACAGCAGCCGTAACGACGGGACGTTCTCATTCGGCAGCCCGGGAAGATCGGGCAGGACCGACGGGGCAGCCCACCAGGCGTAGACACCGCTGCCCCGACTGAGCCGCTTGACGGCAGCGTTGAGCTCGACCGGCACGCCGCAGAGCAGCCGCAGAGCCTCGTCGACGCGGACTTCGTCGGTGGGCACGTCGTCGTGTCGCCGTTCGGGAATGGTCATCGAGACCATCGTAGGTCCCGGGCAGATCGTGGCCGGGGCCGGAAGGACCGGCTGCCCCACGCAACGGCACCTGCACCACCCTGGCGGGACGCTGCCATGCGCTCGGTGCGGCATGAGAGTGCGTGTCTGCGCGACTTATGTCTTGTGTATATGAATGGGATCAGCGCAGCGAACGGCGACGGTCGACCGCTCACCGCTTGTTGAGATGCGGGAAAGGCTCGTCCGGCACCGCCAGATTCAATGCGCGGCATAGCGGCCTCCAGCCGTCGATGACTGTCCACTCCACGAGCCGTTCCGGTGGACACGACGCGCGGACGGACTGATTGTGCCGCTCATAGCAGGCAATGGCGTGACCTCTGTCCAGCACGCACTCCCACCCGCCGAAGTCCTCCTCCCATACACGGTTGAGAAGCGCTGTCACCGGCGGCGGCCCAATATCCTTCCCAGGCGCCGTCCAAGCGTGGATCGACGCTCGCACGCTGTCATACCACTCATCCGAAGGACGGACGGAGAGCAAGATCGGAGCGTCCGGCCATATGCGCGCGAAATCCTGCCACTGCCAGCAGCCCGGCCAATCGACGGTCGACCGCCACCCCTTGAGCACTGAGCGCCAATCGACCGGCGCGCCGTCATGGTGCTCATTCCAGACGTCAGCCAAGTCGGGATGCGCCCACATCTCTTGCATCTGTAAGCAGGGCCCGACACCGAGACGATCGAGCGCCGCAGCCAAGGAGGTCGTTCCTGTGCGACCCCAGCCAGCCCCGATCAAACGCATCCGACCATGCTTGCATGGCGGACGTGATTAGGGCAGTACGCTCACACCGGCACAATCGAACGCAGGGCATCAACGATCTTCGTCGCACTGGGTAGCGTCCGATTCGCGGCAAATCCGTGCGCTGCCCTTTCCCGGGTGACTCTGCCGCGGATTAGACACGGGAATGACCCGCGTCCTGTTCGGTGCACACCCCAGCGTCGAACGCCAGCAGGCACCACGACGCGTATCCCCGACGAGCCCACGGCATGGCCGCCGAAGAGGGACACATGTCGGGCCGCCCGTCGCGCCCGCTGCGCGGCAGATCCGCGTGCTATCCGCCGCCAGGTGTGGGAAGGTCCTCACCGCTGATCACCATGCAGCCGAACATCTCGCCGAGGACGGCCCGCTGGTGCTCAGCCAGCGGATTCGCGAACACCACCACCCGAACCTGCCTCGCCCGACACGCATCGGCGACTTCGCGGGCCTTGCCCGCGCTCACCAACGTCCGCCGCGAGAACGGAGCAGCCATCTTGTCCGCGCCACCGTGCGAGACACCCCGGCGCTGAACGAGCCGGCCCACGACCCGCGCACCGTACGCCTCCACCACAGCGGCCAAGAGGTCCAGTTTGGTATCCATCTCGGTGTCCTTCGCCGAGAACAGGCCCACGAGTAACACCTCGGCCCCCGGCAGCACTCGCGCTGACTCCGTTCGGCGTTGAATCACGCAGCGATCATGCCAACGCCGACCGCCGGGGCACTCATCAGCACGAGCGCGCGCAGCGGGCAGCCTGCGTGCGCCTCACGATGCGGACCACCTCTGCTGGCTGCCGAGCAAACTCGGCGGCAGATCCGTGCACCGCGAGGGCTGGTCACCGTCGTGGGTCACCGGGCCGGTCGCGGTCACCATCGCTGGGCGCAGCAGATGCCGAAGAA
>NZ_JBIAYZ010000029.1:0-50128 GCF_042898635.1 Micromonospora sp. NPDC000442
GTTCATGACAAAGCTCCAATTCGGGGGTCGACGCACACCCACACCGAAGGGGGATCGGTCAGGCGCACGCAAGCACCGACAGGCGCTCAAACAAAAAGGGGGAAAAAGGTCCTCCGGCACGCGGGGCCGTATCGCCACTTCACGCCGCCGGGACCATGTCCAACGACCACCGGCCCACCAACATTCCCGGGCCACACCCACCCACCTAGCCTGCGGCAGGCGGTCTACCTCGGCCGTTCAGGGATATGTAACGACCACCGACCCGCCAACATTCCGGGCCACCCCACCTCGGGGGCGGTCGTCCACGGCCGTTCGCAAGTGTTCAACGCCCCCACCCCGACAGCGTACGACCCTGGTCCCAAACCGCCCATACATGGCGAAATCCCAAACCCGGGCAGGCCCCCCAAACCCCAGCCCTGAACGTTGATCATGAGGTTAGCGGCGCACTTTTGATCTCTAAAACTGCCGCTAACCTCATGATCAACGGGGCAAGTGGGGGCCGGAGGGCGCAAGGCGGAGCGGCCGGAGGTCAGGGGTCTCCGGCCGCTCCGATTTGACCATTCGTTACTGCTTGAGCATGTTGTCCAGAAGCAGCGCGCAGCGGATCACCCCGAGATGGCTGTACGCCTGCGGGTGGTTGCCCAGGCCGCGCTCGGCCAGCGGGTCGTACTGCTCGGGGAGCAGTCCGGTCGGGCCCGCCGTGTCGATCATCTGCATGAACAGTTCCTCGGCGTCGGTGCGCCGGCCGGTGCGCAGGTACGCCTCGATCAGCCACGCCGTGCAGATGTGGAAGCCGCCCTCGCGGCCGGGCAGGCCGTCGTCCCAGTGGTAGCGGTAGACGACCGGGCCGCTGCGCAGGTCCGCCTCGATTTTCAACACGGTGGAGAGGAAGCGGGGGTCGTCGCCGGCCAGCAGTCCGGAGATCCCGATCCACAGCGACGAGGCGTCCATGTCCTCGTCGCCGTACGCGACGCTGTACGCCTCGGCGTGCTCGTGCCAGCCGTACTCCAGCACGTTGGCACCGATCCGGTCGCGCAGTTCCACCCATTCCGGCCGGTCCTCGCCGCCGTGCTGGCGTACCACGTGCAGCGCCCGATCGACGGTCATCCAGCACATCACCTTGGAGAAGACGTGGTGCCGGGGTGGTAGGCGGGCCTCCCAGATGCCGTGATCCGGCTCGTGCCAGCGGCGGCGGACCGCCTCGACCATGTTCTCCAGCACCCGCCACTCCTCGGCGCGTACCGAGCCGCGTACGTCGGCGGTGGCGGCGATCAGGTCGGCGATCGGGCCGAAGACGTCGAGTTGGAGCTGGTGGTTGGCGAGGTTGCCGACGCGTACCGGGCGAGATCCGGCGTAGCCGGGCAGGGTGTCGATGACCGCCTCGGCACCCAGTTCGTAGCCGTCGACCGTGTAGAGGGGGTGCAGCCGCTCGGGGTGCCCGCCGGTGCGTTCCACGCAGCCGTCCACCCAGCGCAGGAATGCCTCGGCCTCGGTGATCGAGCCCAGGTCGACCAGGGCTCGGGCGGTCATCGCGGCATCACGCAGCCAGCAGTAGCGGTAGTCCCAGTTGCGGACTCCGCCCAGTTCCTCCGGCAGCGAGGTGGTCGCCGCCGCCAGGATCGAGCCGCTGGCCTCGTGGCAGAGGCCGCGCAGCGTCAGTGCGCTGCGGGCGACCAGGTCCCGGGCGGTGGTCGGCAGTCGCAGCGAGGCCACCCAGTCCTTCCAAGGGCGTTCGGCCGCTGCCTGCCGTTCGTGGATGGGCAGCCGGTGATGCTCCAGGCTGTGCGTACCGAAACGCAGCTCCAGCACCACCTGACCACCGAGCGCGGCGAGGTCCACCACCGCCTTCGCGGTCTCGTACCCGCCGTCGTTGCCGACCTCCCACTGCACGCCGGGGGAGTAGAGCGCGACCGGTTCGTTGGAGCCGAGCACCAGCAGGCCATCACCGAGCGGCTGGAGCTGTACGGCGACCTGGGCGAACTCCGGCCGGGGCGCGAACTCGAGGCGCACCCGACCGGTGCCGGTGAGTACCCGGACCAGGGTCGAGTCGCCAGAGATGATCGCCGGGCCGTCCGGCGTGGCCCTGGGGTCCGGCTTGTCCAGCCAGTCGGTGACGGTGAGACCGGACCAGCGGGTCTCCACGGTCATCGTGCCCGACCGGTAGCGCTGGCCCAGCGGAATGCCGCCCCGTTCGGGTGCGATGCTGAAGTGCCCGGCCGGACTGCCGCCGACCAGATCCGCGAAGATCGCCGCCGAGTCGGGTTTGGGATTGCACAGCCAGCTCACCTTGGCGTCCGGCGTGAGCAGCGCGACCGTTCGACCGTTGGCCAGCATCGAGTGTCGCTCGATCGGTACCGCCCGTTCACCGAACAGCCAGTGCCGTCGGGTCTCCAGCAGCAGCCCGAGCGCTCGGGCGGCCTCGATCGGCTCGGCCACCCGGTAACCGGCCTTGGTCTCACCGGGGCCGATCTTGATGCCGACGTCCGGACCGTGCAGGTTGCCGAAGGCGTTCTCGTCGGTCACGTCGTCACCGATGAAGAGCACCGCACTGGCCGAGAGCTGGGTGCGCAGCTGGTCGACGGCGGTGCCCTTGTGGGTGGCCACGACGGAGAGCTCGATGACTTCCTTGCCCTGGGTGACGGTTACGTCCGGCCAGGTCGCCGGGCCGCTGCGGACCGCGTCGATGGTGGCGGCGGCGACCTGGGGATCCACCCCACGGGTGTGCACGGCGACGCTTGCCGGCTTGCGTTCCAGGCGGACGCCGGGGTGGGCCGCGGCGATGTCCCGCAGGGCGTCGCGCAGCCGGGTGCGTACGGCGATCAGCTCGGGGGAGAGCCGCTCGACGAAGCCGATGTCGAATTCGGAGCCGTGGCTACCGACCAGGTGAACCTCGCTTGGCAGCCGGGAGAGGGCGGCCAGGTCGCGCAGCGCGCGGCCGGAGACGACCGCCACGGTGGTCTGCGGCAGCGCCGCCAGGGCCCGCACCGCGGCCACCGACTCCGGCAGCGGTACGGCTTTGCTGGGGTCCTCCACGATCGGTGCGAGCGTGCCGTCGTAGTCGCAGGCCACCAGGAGCTGGGGTACCCGGGCGATCCGCCCGATGGCGGCGCGCAGTTCCGGATCCATCGGGCCCGCGACGGGCGTGACGTTCTCGGTGGACGCCGCGTTCACGCTGCCTCCATGTCGGGCACACCGAGTTCGGTGAGGAAGGACTTCGCCCAGTGCCCCACGTCGTGGGTGCGCAGATGGCGTTGCATTGTCCGCATACGGCGACGAGCCTCCGGCTTCTCCACATGCACGGCCCGTAGCAGAGCGTCCTTGACCGCGTCAGGGTCGTGCGGGTTGCACAGGAACGCCTGACGCAGCTCGGTGGCGGCGCCGGCGAACTCACTGAGTACGAGTGCGCCCCCGTGGTCCGCCCTTGATGCGACGTACTCCTTGGCCACCAGGTTCATTCCGTCTCGCAGCGGAGTAACCATCATCACGTCGGCGGCGGCGTACATCGCAGCCAGTTCGGTCCGACTGTACGACTGATGCAGATAATGCACCGCCGGCACGCCAACCCGGCCGAATTCGCCATTAATCCGACCAACTTCGCGCTCGACCTTGACGCGAAGTGCCTGGTAGTGCTCCACGCGCTCGCGGCTCGGTGTGGCGACCTGCACCATAACCGCGTCGGGCACTGTCAACTTTCCGTCAGCTAGCAACTCGCGGAACGCCTTGAGGCGCAGTTCGATGCCCTTGGTGTAGTCGAGCCGGTCGACGCCGAGGATGATCGTCCGGGGGTTGCCCAGCTCCTCGCGGATCTCCTTGGCCCGCGCCTGGATGGCCGGGTCCGCCGCCAACCGCTCCATCTCCTTGGTGTCGATCGAGATGGGGAAGGCGCCGGCCTTGACCTGACGGCCGTCCACCTGAATCATCTGGCCCTCGTACCGCAGCCCCAGCAGGTGCCGGGCGAGCCGGACGAAGTTCTGCGCGGCGAGCCGCTGCTGGAAGCCGACCAGGTCGGCACCGAGCAGGCCGCGCAGGATCTCGGTGCGGAACGGCATCTGCATGAACAGCTCGATCGGCGGGAACGGGATGTGCAGGAAGAAGCCGATCCGCAGGTCGGGGCGCAGCTCCCGGAGCATCGCCGGCACCAGTTGGAGCTGGTAGTCCTGGACCCAGACCGTCGCCCCCTCGGCGGCGACCTCCGCCGCGGCCTCCGCGAACCGGGCGTTGACCAGGCGGTACGCCTCACGCCAGCGGCGCTTGTAGGCGGGCGTCTCGACGGCGTCGTGGTAGAGCGGCCAGATCGTCGCGTTGGACTGCCCCTCGTAGTAGCGCTCCAGCTCCTCCGCGCTCAGTGGCACCGGATGTAGCCGGATACCCTCCAGGTCGAACGGCTCGGGGGCCGCGCCGGTGCCGCCTGCCCAGCCGACCCAGGTGCCCTGGTGCTCGGCGAGAACGGGATGCAGTGCGGTGACCAGCCCGCCGGGGCTGCGTCGCCACTGCCGTCCCTCGGGTGTGCTCACCTCGTCGACCGGCAGTCGGTTTGCCACTACGACAAAGGAGCTACGGACGGTCACGATCGGCCACCTCCGGGTGCTGACGGGTCCACCGCGATGAGCGTACTGAGCGTAGCTGCGGCGTCTGTTCCCCTGTGCCGGACTCACCTACCCGCCCCGAACTCGGCGAACCCTGGACGTGATCATGTTGACAGGTGAGCCGCCCCGACCGGCCTTCGGGGCGGTGACCCGGCCCCCGGCGGACCCGGTCTGGCGGGGCGATGTGGGCGCGGCCCGGCGTACCTGTCAGGATTGACAACGGCGTGCGCGCGGCCGGCTCCCGGCCGACGGCGACGGACGGCGGCCCTGGCCCGCGCCCGTGGCACGCGAAATCGGCGATCGAAAGCGACGGAGGAGCCCGCACCGTGGCCCAGTTCATCTACGTCCTGGACAAGGCGCGTAAGGCGCACGGCGACAAGGTCGTGCTCGACAACGTGACGCTGAACTTCCTGCCGGGCGCCAAGATCGGGGTGGTCGGTCCGAATGGCGCCGGTAAGTCCAGCCTGCTCAAGATCATGGCGGGTTGGGATCAGCCGAGCAACGGCGAGGCCCGTCTGATGCCCGGCTTCACCGTGGGGATGCTCGCGCAGGAGCCGGCGCTCAACGACGCCAAGACCGTGCTCGGCAACGTCGAGGAGGCGGTCGCGGAGACGAAGGTCAAGCTGGAGCGGTTCAACAAGATCGCCGAGCAGATGGCCACCGACTACTCCGACGAGCTGATGGAGGAGATGGGCCGGCTCCAGGAGGAGCTGGACCACGCCGACGCGTGGGACATCGACTCCAAGCTCGAACTGGCCATGGACGCGCTGCGGTGCCCGCCGCCGGACGCCGACGTCACCCAGCTCTCCGGCGGTGAGCGCCGCCGGGTCGCCCTGTGCAAGCTGCTGCTGGAGGCCCCCGACCTGCTGCTGCTCGACGAGCCCACCAACCACCTGGACGCCGAGAGCGTGCAGTGGCTGGAGCAGCACCTGGCCAAGTACGCCGGCACCGTCGTCGCCATCACCCACGACCGCTACTTCCTGGACAACGTGGCCAACTGGATCCTGGAGCTGGACCGTGGCCGCGCCTACCCGTACGAGGGCAACTACTCCACCTACCTGGAGAAGAAGGCGGCCCGGCTGGCGGTCGAGGGGCGCCGCGACGCCAAGATGAAGAAGCGCCTGGCCGACGAACTGGACTGGGTGCGCTCCAACGCCAAGGCCCGGCAGACCAAGTCCAAGGCCCGCCTCGACCGGTACGACGAGATGGCCGCCGAGGCGGAGAAGACCCGCAAGCTGGACTTCGAGGAGATCCAGATCCCGCCGGGCCCGCGCCTGGGCAACACCGTCATCGAAGCGAACAGCCTGACCAAGGGCTTCGGCGAGCGGTTGCTGATCGAGAACCTCTCCTTCTCGCTGCCGCGTAACGGCATCGTCGGCATCATCGGCCCGAACGGCGTCGGCAAGACCACCCTGTTCAAGACCATCGTGGGGCTGGAGGAGCCGACCGGCGGCCGGGTCCGGGTCGGCGAGACCGTCTCGCTGTCCTACGTCGACCAGAACCGGCAGGGCCTGGACGGCGACAAGACCGTCTGGGAGGTCGTCTCCGACGGACTGGACCACCTCATGGTGGGCAAGGTCGAGATGCCCTCGCGGGCGTACATCGCGGCGTTCGGGTTCAAGGGCCCCGACCAGCAGAAGCCGACAAAGGTGCTCTCCGGCGGCGAGCGTAACCGGCTCAACCTGGCGTTGACGCTCAAGATCGGCGGCAACGTCATCCTGCTCGACGAGCCGACAAACGACCTGGACGTGGAGACCCTCTCCAGCCTGGAGAACGCGCTGCTGGAGTTCCCTGGCTGCGCCGTGGTGATCTCCCACGACCGGATGTTCCTGGACCGGGTCGCCACGCACATCCTGGCCTGGGAGGGCGACGACGAGGACCCGTCGAAGTGGTTCTGGTTCGAGGGCAACTTCGAGGCGTACGAGAAGAACAAGATCGACCGACTCGGCGCGGAGGCGGCCCGTCCGCACCGGGTGACGTACCGCAAGCTGACCCGCGACTGACCGGGCGGTCTGTCGTGGCTGACCGGTTCGTCTACCACTGCACCCTGCGCTGGTCCGACCTGGACGCGTACGGCCACGTCAACAACGCCCGCTTCCTCACCCTCTACGAGGAGGCCCGGGTGGCGTTGATGTTCGTCGGTGCCCGGGCGTACGGGGTGGACACCTTCGCCGAGGGCGTGGTGATCCGCCGGCACGAGGTCGACTACCTGCGGCCGGTGGACTACGCCCTCGACCGGGCCACCGTCGAGACCGCGCCCACCGTGCGGATCGAGCTGTGGGTGGAGCAGCTGCGGGCCGCGTCCTTCACCATCGGATACGAGATGTACGACGGCGAACTGCTCATCAGCCGGGCGCGTTCGGTGCTGGTGCCGTTCGACCTGGCCCGGCAGGTGCCCCGGCGGCTCAGCGAGCCGGAGCGGACGTTCCTGCTCGGCTACGCCCCGGCGGGTGCGTCGTGAGCGTCGGACACGGCCTCGTCGACGTCGCCGATGCGGGGGCGTTCCTGGCGCGCCTCGTCCGGTTGGAGAGCGCCGCCCTGGTCCGGCTGAGGCCGGCCGCTGTCGGCGCGCGTACCGCCCTCTGGGCGCGGCTGCCGTGGGAAGTGCTGGCCGTGCGTACGGTGGCCGGCGCGGGTCCCGGTGATGTGACCGTCGCCGCCGGGCAACTGCTAGCCGAACTCGCGGCCGGCCGCGCGGACCTGCCGGCCCGCCGCGACGCGGAGTGGCGGTGGGCCCTGCCTCCGGCGGTCAGCCGTCGGGTCGAGACGCTGCCGGGCGGGGAACTGCGCCGGCTGGCTGAGGCGGCGGCGGGCACCCTGCGCGAGGCGGCCGAGCACGGGGTCGGTGGCCGGACGGTGGGGCAGCGGGTGCTGCGCGACGCCCTGCTGGACCACGTGGCGGTGGTGGTCACCCCCGACGACGAGCCTGACCGTCCGGTGGAGGTGACTCAGCGGATGGTGCAGGGTCTGGTTCGCATGGGTTTCCTCGGCGTGTCCGAGGATTCGGCGGGTGGTGACGGCGTGCAGGTACGTGCGGCTGGCCGATGGGTCGGATTGGTGGGACCGTACGGAGCCATTTGGTCGCAGAAGGCCACCGATATTTTCGTACGGCCATCCGCGGCTCATGCGAAAGGATGACCGCTACTCATCCTTCCGGCTTGGTGGTGGCGTTGGGGGGGTGCTTCGTTCCGGCTGTCCGGGTACCGTCCATCCTCGGATCCACCCACTGTAGGCGACCGGATCCGCTGGGGAGTGAGGTGCGCGAGCGATGCCGTGGTGGTCATGGCGTCCAGGTCCCGCCAGTGGCGGTGACCCGGAAACTCGAAGCAGGATCATGGTGGAAGGTACCGTCCGGGTCGGCCCGCCGGCGCCCCGCCAACCGGGCGACGACTGCCCGGCTGCGGAGCGTCCGTTGATCGCCGACATGCCAGCCACCGTCGAACAGGTCACCCTGCGTCGGATCTGCGACGCGCTCGACCTGCTCGACGTGCGTTACCTGGCCGACGGCGACGGCAACCTGCTGGCCATGTGGGAACGGCACGCGGTGCTGGTGACCCTGGAGGGGCCGGAGGACGAGATCCTCGTGCTGCGGGCCCGACCACACGCGACGGTGCCGCCGGACTGGGCGGACCGGGCCTACCGGGTGGTCAACGAGTGGAACCACACCCGACGCTTCTGCAAGGCGTACGTGGGTGACCCCACCGAGCGCGGTCAGCTGCCGATCTACGCCGAATTGCAGGTCCCGCTCGCGGCCGGTGCCCACGACGCGCTCCTGGTCGAGCTGCTCGACTGCGGCGCCGCCGTGGCCACCAGCTTCGTCGACTGGCTGCACGACGAGGGCGCCCTGCTCTGAGCAGCGGTCATCCGCCCCGCCGGGAGTGGCGGGGCGGTGGAGGTCAGCCCTGGGCGGCCGGGTCCGCCATGTCGTTCACCATGAAGTACGCCGCCCGTTCGAGGTAGTTCCACAGTTCCGTGGCGAGTGCCGGGGGCAGGTCGAGGCTGTCGACCGCCCGGCGCATGTGACGCAGCCAGGCGTCGCGTTCGGCCGCGCCGATCCGGAACGGGGCGTGGCGCATCCGTAGTCGGGGATGGCCCCGCTGCGAAGAGTAGGTGTTCGGGCCGCCCCAGTACTGCATGAGGAAGAGCCGCATCCGGTCGGCGGCCGGGCCCAGGTCCTCCTCCGGATACATCGGGCGCAGCAGTGGATCGGCGGCGATGCCGGCGTAGAACTCCTCGACCAGCCTGCGGAACGTGGGCTCACCGCCGACGGCGTCGAAGAACGTGACCGCTTCGCCGTGGCCTTCGGACTCATCTGCGGAATTCACCGTTCCATCCTGCCAGGCCCGCCGGGGCGCTCGCCCGGTCGGCACGGGGTGAACGAGGGTGGCTCAGGTCACCGCGTGCCGCGGCCGCCCCGGACCCACGTGCCCGGGACCGGGATCCTCGGGAGAGGCGTCCTCCGACGATCCGCCGGGGGCGGTGGTCCCGCCGCTCGCGGCGGAGGCAGCTCGGGCGGCGTCGACGGAGGCGGCCACGGTCTGCTGGTCGGGCCAGCGCAGGGCGACGATCGACATCAGCACCACCCCGGCGACGCTCCATACGCCCACCACGAGCGGAATCGGGAACCGCTCGGCGAGCAACCCGGTCACCAGTACGGCCGCACCCTGGATGACCTGCATGCCGGTCGCCATGACACCGAACGCCCGAGCCCGGAAGCCATCCGGCAGGGCCTGGACGAAGAGCCCGTTGGCCGTCGGAATCATGCCGGCCACTGCGAATCCACAGACGGCGGCGAGCAGCGCCACCACCGCCGGCGGCGGGTCCAGCAACGCGGGCACCAGCGCCAGTGGTGCGGCCACGGCCAACGGCCGGAGCAGGAGCAGCCGGCGGGCCGGTGCGACGGTACGGCCGATGATCAGCCCGCCGAGGATGAAGCCCGCCGGGGTGGCTGCCATGATCATCGCCTGTGCCAGCCCCGGGTCCATGCTCTCGCCCGCGTGTTCGTTGGCCCAGGCGGCGGCCAGCCCCTCGGGCACGATGGAGAAGAGCATGGCGCTGAAGACCAGGACGGCGATTGCCCGCAGCACCGGCGTCCTGAAGACCATCTGAATGCCCGCGGCGGTCTCCCGGAGCAGGTGACTGCGGTGGGCGGTGCTCATCGCCGGTGGCCGGTCGTGCACTCCGAGTCGGACGAGCACCGCCGACAGCGCGAAGGCAGCCGCGTTCATCAGCAGCGCGGCGGTGGGGTTGACCGTTGCGATGGCGGCGCCGAGCAGGTAGCCGACCACCTGGGCGGCCTGCCCCACGCTGGCGTTGACGGACAGCCCGACGACGAGTCGGTCCCCGGGCAGGATCAGCGGCAGCAGCGCCGAGCGGGCAGCCTGACTCGGTGGATTCGCCAGCGTGGTGGCGAACAGGAGCACCAGGATCACCGGCACCGGCATCCCGGGAATGGCGACGAGCAGCATCAGCGCCACCCGGACGAGGTCGCAGACCACCATCACCTGTCGGTACCGGTGCCGCTCGGCGATCGTGGCCAGCAGTGGGCCGCCGACCAGCCAGGGCAGATAGCTGACCGCGAAGGCGGCGGCCGACAGCGCCACGGACTCGGTTTCCCGGTAGACCAGGAGGGTGACGGCCGCCCTGGCGACGTAGTCACCGATCCAGGTCAGCGTGCTGGCCGCGAAAACGGCGCGGTACTCACGCTGGGCGAAAACCTCCCGGAAGGTGGCCGGCCCTTCCGGAGAAGGTCGCTCGTCGGACACCATCGCCTCCATCGTCCCGGTGTCTGGCCACTCGTGATGGCGGCCCGGGACCATCGTCAGGTCTGCGGATCAGCGAGGACGTGACACCGCTCGGTAAGCGCGTGCACCGGATTCTGCCCGATCGTCTGACAACTGGCTAGGGCGAACGGCTGGTTGGTCGCATCTCCGACTGAACGAACGGACGATACCCGAGGGGGCCGCTCAGCCGCGACCCCCGCCGGTCGGCTCAGGTGGCGCCACCTTGACCGGTCTCGGAGGCAGATCGAGTAGGTATGCCGGGGTAGAGGCGGCCCGCCGCGATCCTCGCCGTGATACCCGAGTTCTCCAACGCCTCGGCCAGCCTGCGACGCAACTCCCGCGCCACGCTGAACTGACCGTCGGCGGTGGTCTTCACCACCGTGCGGATCACCGTGCCCTCCACTGTGACCTGCTCGACGCCGAGCACCTCCGGCGGTTCGACGATCGACTGGGTCAGCTCCGGGTCCACCGCGATCGAGGCGGCGGCGGTCCGCAGCACGGCCGTCGCCTCCTCGGTGCCGGCGAAACCGATCGGCAGGTCGACCACCACCAACGCCCACCCCTGGCTCTTGTTGCCCACCCGGATGATCTCGCCGTTGCGGATGTACCAGAGCACCCCCCGTGCGTCCCGGACGGTGGTGACCCGGAGTCCGACCGCCTCGACCACGCCGGTCGCCTCGCCGAGGTCGACGTTGTCGCCCACTCCGTACTGATCCTCGATCAGCATGAACAGCCCCGCGATCAGGTCCTTGACCAGGCTCTGCGCGCCGAAGCCGAGCGCCACGCCGGCGATGCCCGCGCTGGCCAGCAGCGGTGCCAGATCGAAGCTGAACTCCTTGAGCAGCATCAGCAGGGCGATGCCGAAGATGAACGCGGTGCTCAGGCTCCGTAGCACCGAGCCGATCGCCTCGGCCCGCTGCCGGCGACGCTCCGGGACGAACTCGCCGGACTCGGTGGCGGCGGTCGGGATGCGCTCGCGCAGCGGGCGGAGCATGGTCGGCACACCGGCGTCGCTGGTGGTGCGGACGAGCCGGCGGATCGTGCGGTGCACCAGCCATCGGGCGGCCAACGCCAGCAGCAGGATCACGATGATCCGTAGCGGCTTGACGAGGATCCAGAAGCTGCCCTCGGCGAACCACACCGAGTCGGTCCAGTTCCAGACGATCTTGCACAGGGCCTCGTCCAGGCACTCCGGGCTGGGTGTCTCGACCGGCTCCGGACTGGATGGGGCGGGGGTGGGGCTGAGGCTGCTGACGGTCACCCTGTTTTCGTACCGCAACCGACCGGCGGGTCCGCCGTCGACCCACCGGTCGGTGCCGCCCGGTCCGGCGAGCGCGGCCGGGGGAAAGCGCCGGGGGTAGCCAGGATTAGTACGTGCATTCGCGGGTCCGATCAGGGACGATTGGCGCAGCGGACGTCGGTGATCCGGCCGGCGTCGACGTGGTGTGGGGCTGTGCCCGACGCCGGTCGGCGGTGGCGAGTGGTAAGCCGCTTGACCGGGAGGGTGACGCGATGCCTGACATACGACCCACGGTGGGCTCCGGCGCGCTGGTTCTCAACGCCACCTACGAGCCGCTGTGTGTCGTGTCGGTACGTCGTGCCGCGATTCTCGTACTTTCCGCCAAAGCGATCTGTGTCGCCGACGGTGAGGGCATTCTGCACAGTGCCCGCAGCGCGCTGCCGGTGCCGTCGGTCGTCCGGCTCACCCGTTTCGTCCGGGTGCCGTACCGCACCCACGTGGGCCTGTCCCGCCGGGCGATCTTCGCCCGGGACGGCTGGCGCTGCGCCTACTGCCGGGGCCCGGCGGAGACCATCGACCACGTCTTTCCCCGCAGCCGGGGCGGCCGGCACGCCTGGGAGAACGTGGTCGCCGCCTGCGCCAGGTGCAACCACACCAAGGGCGACAAGACCCCGGCCGAGCTGGGCTGGCGACTGCACGCGTTGCCGACCGCCCCGAAGGGGATCGCCTGGCGGGTGCTCGGCCACCGCGCCCCCGACCCACGCTGGGCCAACTGGTTGGATCTCCGCGAACCCGAAGCCGCCTGACCGAGTCCCCGGCCGCCTACCCTCCCAGATCTCCACCCGCCCGTGCAGATCCCCGTCGGCCTGCGCGGACGACACCCGTGCCTTTCCGCACGGGGAGTGCGCCGAACAGGTTTTCGGGGGAGCCCTAACGAGCCTCGACAAGCGAAGCGAACACCACCACGTTGTCCGCGTACCCCGTCTCCCCACCGACCCACCGCCCGCCGCAGGTGATCAGCCGCAGCTGGGGACGGCTGAAGTCACCGAAGACGTCGTCGCTGGGCAGCTGTTCCTTGTCGAACCGGTCGACCCGGTCGACCTCGAAGACCGCCACCGAGCCGTCCGAGCGGGCGACCTCGACCCGGTCGCCGGCCCGCAACTGCGGCAGCTGATGGAAGACGGCCGGGCCGGTGGTGGTGTCGACGTGCCCCACGATGACGGCCGGGCCGTACTGGCCGGGGGTGGGCCCCTGGTCGTACCAGCCGGCCTCCTGGGCCCGCTCGGCCGGCGGTGCGGCGATGCTGCCGTCGGGTGCGATGCCCACGTTGTGCACCGGTGCCGCCAGGTCGATCTTGTTGATCTCGATGCCGACCGGCTCGCTCGCCGCCAGCAGCGGGAACTTCTTGGGTGGCTGCGCGAGTCCGGCGATGAAGCGGTCCGGCAGCAGGCTCAGCCCGGTCAGTCGCTCGACGCCGAGCATCGCGACGATCAGCAGCATCAGCGAGCCGATCACCAGTACCGGCAGCCCCGGGCCGGAGTGACCGGAGCGTCTGGTCCCCACCGCCCAGGCGCGAGGCCGCCGGGGCGGCAGCGGCGCCGCCGCGGGATCGGGCGTGGCGACGCTGGCTGAACCCATCTGCGCGGCGACCCGGACCAGCCGGCCGGTCGCCGCGACCAATCGCCGCCAGGCACGCTGGCTCCGACGGGTGGTGGTCCGGCGTGGACCGGGGCCCGGTTCCGGCGTGGGTACGCGGAAGCCGGCCATGGCGACGGTGGGTCAGGAACCGGCCCGGCGCCGGCTGCTCAGCAGTCCGAAGACCACCGCCGCGGTCACCGTGGCGACGCCGCCCAGCAGCAGCATCGAGCCGGTGCCCCGGTCGGCGGTACCGCCGCCACCGGTCGCCGGCCCCTTGGTGGGCTGTTCCATGTTCAGCACGGTCAGCGTGGTGCTGGCGGTCCGGTCGTTGTCGCAGCGCAGGTGCACCGGGTAGTCGCCGGCCGCCTTGTTGCTGGGCACGGTGGCCGAACCGGTGAGGAAGCCGTTGTCCGGCCGGAGGAAGACCCGGTTGAACGCGTCCGAGGTCACCTCGGCCTGGCGGTCGTTGGCGTTGTCGCAGCTGGCCCGGATGCTCACCCGGGAGCCGGCCTGGACGCTGTTCGGCGTCACCTCGACGAAGGTGTTCTCACCCGCTCTGACGGGTGCCGCACCGGGCAGGACCAGCAGCCCGATCAGGGCGAACGCCGCGATCAGGACGAACGCCCCGAACAGTCGGGCGATGGTCGACGGGGCGTGGTGGACGCCTCCGTACGGTTGCAGACCTCGCATGATCCCCTCCCTCCCGGCACCGGCGTACCGGTCCTGTTGGGGCGACCCGGCTGGCTTTCCCCCTGCACCGGCGGCTAACCCGGCTCCCGGCGACGGGGACGAACGTCAGGAAGGAGCCTTCCCTCTACCGGAGGCGTTGACCGGGGGTTCTTCCTTCGAGGTGACGGGCTGCCAGGCGAGCGGGGTGGAGAGCACCATCGTGCTCGACGGTTGGCCGTAGGGGGCGAGGCGGTCGATGACCGCCTCGAAGTCTCCGATCGAACCGGCCGCGACCTTCAGCACGCTGCACGCGTCGCCGGTGATCCGGTGGATCTCCAGGATTTCCGGCCACCGCGCGACGTCGGGGTCGTGCAGGATGCAGCGGGCGCCGTAACAGGACATCCGGATCAGCGCGACCACGGTGCGACCGGCCCGGGCCAGGTCGACGTGGGCGTGGTACCCGCTGATCACGCCGGTCTCCTCCAACCGGCGTACCCGCTCGGCGACCGCGGGTGGGGACAGGTGCACCCGCCGGGACAGCTCGCTGAAGGACAACCGTGCGTCGGCCTGCAACTCGCGGAGCAGGGCCCAGTCCATCTCGTCCATGCACGTGACCTTACGTGCGACAGGTCGAACCCGGCGAGCGGCTTTCGTTCCGCAGGTCGGACACGGAAAGCGCCGTTGAAGAGGCATTCCATCCGGCCAACCTCGCGGGAGATCATGACTGGACGGGCGACCCGGAAGGAGCGGACGCATGGAGCAGACGGATCTGCGCCCCCGGACGGAGGTGCGTCCGGTCACTGCACGGCAGCGCGTGGCCCGTGCCGCACGCAACGGCGGCGAGCCCACCCTGGAATTCGCCGAGCGGGTGCCGTACGACGCGTACGTGCAGGCCAGCAGGCTGCATCGGCTGCAACAGCCGCTCAGCGCCGACCCGGGCGAGATGTCCTTCCTGATGGTCAGCCAGATCATGGAGTTGTACTTCGGTCTGACCTGTCACGAACTGCGGGAGACGTCCCGGCTGCTGCGCGCCGATCGGGTGTGGGAGGCGTTGGCCCCGCTGCGGCGAGCCGCGCTGCACCTGGAAGGGCTGAACGCCGCCTGGCGGGGTCTGCGCTGGATGACCCCGGCCGACTTCAACCGCTTCCGCAACCTGCTCGGCGAGGGGTCGGGCTTCCAGTCGGCGATGTACCGCCACCTGGAGTTCCTGCTCGGGCTGCGGGACCCGGCACTGATCCGCCCGTTCCGTCGGCAGACCGAGGTGTACGCCGAGCTCACCGACGCCCTGGCCACGCCGAGCGTCTGGGACGAGGTGGTCGCCCTGCTTGGCCGGCACGGTCACGACCTGCCGGCGGACCTGCGGGAGCGGGACGTGGCCACGGAACACGAGTCGCACCCCGCCGTCGAGGCGGCCTGGGTGGAGATCTACGCCGACACCGGGCCGGACAACCACCTGCGGGTGCTCGGCGAGGCGCTGACCGAGGTGGCCGAGCAGTTCGGCGACTGGCGGCACCACCACATCAAGGCGGTGCAGCGGACCATGGGTGCCAAGGTGGGCAGCGGCGGCTCCGCCGGGCTGGCGTGGCTGCAACGCAGCATGGCCCGGGTGGTCTTCCCGGAGCTGTGGTCCGCCCGGACGGCGATGTGAGGCGGTCGTGACGACGATGAGCAACGACACCGAGGCCGAAGCACTCCGCCTCGACGCGGCGGAGCCGGGGCACCGGCACCTGTTCCACGTGCCGCCGGCCGACGGTGGTCGCTATCCGGAGGCCGCCTATCTGGCGGGCAACTCGCTCGGCCTGCAACCAAGGGCCACCCGCGACGAACTCCTGGCAGATCTGGACGCCTGGAGCCGGCTCGGCGTGGAGGGGCATCTGGCGGCGGAACGGCCCTGGCTGCCGTACCACGAACTGCTGACGGCGCCGGCCGCCCGGCTGGTCGGCGCCCTGCCGACGGAGACCGTGGTGATGAACTCGCTGACGGTCAACCTGCACCTGCTGATGGTCAGCTTCTACCGGCCGACGGGCGAGCGGACCCGCATCGTCATCGAGGACAGCGCCTTTCCGTCGGACAGCTACGCGGTGCGCAGCCAGGCACGATTCCACGGCCTCGACCCCGACAGCACGATCGTCCGGCTCGCGCCACGTCCCGGTGAGGACACCCTGCGCACCGAGGACGTCACCGGCTACCTGGCGGCCGAGGGCCACGCCGTGGCGCTGGTGCTGCTCGGCGGCGTCAACTACCTCACCGGCGAGCTGATGGACATCCCGGCGATCACCGCGGCCGGCCGCGCCGCCGGTGCGGTCGTCGGGTGGGACCTGGCGCACGCGGCGGGCAACGTGCCGTTGTCGCTGCACGACTGGGACGTCGACTTCGCCGCCTGGTGCTCGTACAAGTACCTCAACTCGGGGCCCGGCGCGCTGGCCGGGGTCTTCGTGCACGAGCGGCACCACGGCGACGCCAGCCTGCCCCGCTTCGAGGGCTGGTGGAGCACGGCGGCGCAGACCCGGTTCGAGATGGCTCCGGTCAGTCGGCCACCGACCACCGTCGAGGCGTGGCAGATCTCCAACCCACCGATCTTCGCGATGGGTCCGGTCCGCACCTCGCTGGAACTGTTCGACTCGGTCGGCATGCCGACGCTGCGGGCGCGCAGCCTCCGGCTCACCGGCTACCTGGAGCGGCTGCTGGACGAGGTCACCGCCGACCGGCCACTGAGCGTGATCACGCCGCGTGAGCCGAGCCGGCGCGGTTGCCAGCTGTCGGTACGCATCGGCGCGGGCAGCGCCAACGAGCTGACCAAGCGACTGCGCCACGAGCACGGGGTGGTCGCCGACGCCCGGGAACCGGATGTGGTCAGGTTCGCCCCGGTGCCGCTCTACTCGACGTACCACGACTGCTGGCGGGTCGCCGACGCGCTGGCCGCGACGGTTTCGGAGGTGGCCCGGTGACCCGGGAACGCGACGAGATCGCGGTCGTCGGTGCCGGGCTGGCCGGCTGTCTGCTGGCCTGCTTCCTGGCGCGCCGGGGTCATCAGGTGGCGCTCTACGAGCGGCGCCCGGACCCGCGCAGCGGCACCCCCGAGCGGGGTCGATCGATCAACCTGGCGCTCTCCGAGCGGGGGCTCGACGCGCTGCGTCGTATCGGCCTGGCCGAGCAGGTGATGGTGGACGCGTTGCCGATGCGGGGCCGGATGATCCATCCGGTGGCCGGGGCACCGGGATTCCAGTCGTACAGCGTCTCCGGCGACCGGGCGATCAACTCGATCAGCCGGGGCGCGTTGAACAACGCCCTGCTGGAAGCCGCCGCCAAGCTGCCGGGGGTGCGGATCGCCTTCGAGCACCGGCTGGTCGGGCTCGACCCGGCCACCGCGACGATGACCTTCGAGACGCCGCGGGGCGCGGTGACCGCGGGCGCGCGGGTGGTGCTCGGCACCGACGGCGCCGGTTCGGCCGTACGCGGGCAGTTGCTCGCCGACGACCTGGTCACCGAGAGCGTCGACTTCCTCGACTACGGCTACAAGGAACTGACCATCCCGCCGCTGGGCGGTGACTTCGCCCTGGACCCGGGTGCGCTGCACATCTGGCCGCGCGGCACCTCGATGATGATCGCGCTGCCCAACCCGGACCGCTCGTTCACCTGCACCCTGTTCTGGCCCACCCACGGCACCGCCAGCTTCGCCTCGCTGGGCAGCGCGGCGGCGATCGAGCGGCATTTCGCGCAGCACTATCCGGACCTACCGCCGATCGCCCCGAACCTGGTCGACGACTACCAGCACAACCCGGTCGGGGTGCTCGGTACGGTGCGGTGCGATCCGTGGCAGGTCGACGGGCGGGTCGCCCTGCTTGGCGACGCGGCGCACGCCATCGTGCCGTTCTACGGCCAGGGCGCGAACTGTGCCTTCGAGGACGTGGTGGAGCTGGACCGCTGCCTCGACGAGTGTGCCGGGGACTGGTCGGCGGCGCTGCCGCTGTTCCAGCACCGCCGGCAGGACAACGCCGAGGCGATCGCCCGGATGGCGCTTGCCAACTTCGTGGAGATGCGCGACAAGGTCGCCTCCCCGGTCTTCCGGGCCCGCAAGCGCGTCGAGCACGCGCTGGAGCGTGCCCTGCCCGGCCGGTACGTCTCCCAGTACGAGCTGGTGTCGTTCTCCACCGTCCCGTACGCCCAGGTGCGGCGTCGGGTCCGCCGGCAGTACCAGGTGGTCGGCCTGGCCGCGGCCGGCCTGGCGGCGGTGGCCGGCGCGGCGGTGGCGCTCGGGTTCAGGAGGCGCGGATGACGCTCTGGGATCCCCGACTGATGGCCGGACGGGCACCGGACGGTCCCGGTCTGCTCCGCAACTTCGTCGGCGGCGAGTTCGTCGACGCCGGAAACCGGTTCACCAAGCGCAGCCCGGTGACCGGCGAGCCGGTCTTCGAGGTGGTCGAGGCGGGTACGGCCACGGTGGACGACGCGGTGGCGGCGGCGCGGTCGGCGTTGCGGGGCCCGTGGGGCCGGGCGGGGGAGCGGGAACGCGCCGAGGTGCTGCGCCGGATCGCCGATGAGCTGGAGCGTCGGTTCGACGACCTGGTGGCCGCCGAGGTCGCCGACACCGGCAAGTCCATCTCGCAGGCCCGCACCCTGGACATTCCGCGCGGCGCGGCAAACTTCCGGGCCTTCGCGGAGATCGTGGCGACCGCGCCGACCGAGTCGTTCACCACGGTCACACCGACCGGTGGCCGGGCCCTCAACTACGCGGTGCGCAAGCCGGTCGGCGTGGTCGCGGTGATCGTGCCGTGGAACCTGCCGCTGCTGCTGCTCACCTGGAAGGTCGCCCCCGCTCTGGCCTGCGGTAACGCGGTGGTGGTCAAGCCGAGCGAGGAGACGCCCGCGTCGGCCACGCTGCTCGCCGAGGTGATGGCGGCGGCCGGGGTGCCGGACGGCGTGTTCAACCTGGTGCACGGCTTCGGGCCCGGCTCGGCCGGCGAGTTCCTCACCCGCCATCCGGGCGTCGACGCGATCACCTTCACCGGTGAGTCGGCCACCGGCGGTGCCATCATGCGGGCGGCCGCCGACGGGGTGAAGGCGGTCAGCTTC
This sequence comes from Micromonospora sp. NPDC000442, assembly GCF_042898635.1. Lineage (NCBI taxonomy): Bacteria > Bacillati > Actinomycetota > Actinomycetes > Micromonosporales > Micromonosporaceae > Micromonospora > Micromonospora sp. NPDC000442. Next base: position 18,990 of record NZ_JBIAYZ010000029.1, read on the forward strand.
GAGTTGGGCGGCAAGAACGCCGGGCTGGTCTTCGCCGACGCGGACCTGGACGCGGCGGTGGCCGGGTCGGTGCGGTCGAGCTTCACAAACGGCGGGCAGGTGTGCCTCTGCACCGAACGGATCTACGTGCAGCGGCCGGTGTTCGAGGAGTTCACCGCGCGGCTGGCCGAACGCGCCGGCGAGTTGGCGTACGGCTGGCCGGCCGACGAGGCGACGGTGAACATGCCGCTGATCTCGCACGGCCATCGGGACAAGGTGCTCGGGCACTACGACCTGGCGCGGGCCGAGGGCGCCCGGGTGCTCGCCGGCGGCGGGGTGCCTCGGTTCGACGACGCCCGCGACGGCGGCGCGTACGTGCAGCCGACGGTGCTGACCGGGCTCGGCCCGGACGCGCGGACCAACCGCGAGGAGATCTTCGGTCCGGTGGTGCACGTGGCGCCGTTCGACGACGAGGACGAGGCGTACGCCCTGGCCAACGGCACCGAATACGGCCTGGCGGCGACGGTCTGGACCCGTGACGTGGGCCGGGCGCACCGGGCCGGTGCCCGGTTGGACGCCGGCATCGTCTGGGTCAACACCTGGTTCCTGCGCGACCTGCGGACCCCGTTCGGCGGGGTGAAGGCCTCCGGCATCGGTCGCGAGGGTGGCGTGCACTCGCTGGACTTCTACTCCGAACTGACGAACGTCTGCGTGGACCTGTCATGAGCGAGCGTAGCGAGCGAATCATCAGGCTCAGTGCGGCCGTGTCTCATGGCGGTACGCAGCGAAGCGGAGTGGCGTCATGAGCGATCTTGAGTCGGCGGCCCAGGAACTGGCCGAGGCGCGCGACACCGGCAAGCCCTGCCCGCCGCTGCGCGGGCGACTTCTTCCGGAGGGCGACGTCGGTGCCGCGTACCGGGTGCAGCAGCGCCAGGTGGGCGAGTGGCTGGCGGCCGGGCAGCGCCGGGTGGGCGCGAAGATCGGGCTGACCTCTCGGGCGGTCCAGGAGAGCCTCGGGGTGTACGAGCCGGACTTCGGGGTGCTCACCGACGCGATGGCGGTGCCCGACGGCGCCGAGGTGACGATCGGCCGCCTGCTGCAACCCCGGGTGGAGGCGGAGGTCGCCTTCGTGCTCGGCGCCGACCTGCCCGACGAACGGGTCACCACCGCTGACCTGCTGCGCGCCGTGGACCATCTGCTGCCGGCCATCGAGATCGTCGACTCGCGGGTCGCCGGCTGGGACATCTCCATCGTGGACACGGTGGCGGACAACGCCTCCAGCGGCCTGTTCGTGCTGGGCACTACGCCCCGCCGGCCGGCCGAGGTCGACCTGCGGCTGTGCGGGATGGTTCTGGAACATGCCGGTGAGCCGGTGTCGGTGGGGGCCGGAGCGGCCTGCCTGGGCAATCCGTTGCACGCGCTGGCCTGGCTGGCCGGCACGATGGCCCGCGCCGGTGATCCGCTGCGCGCCGGTGACGTGGTGCTGTCCGGCGCACTCGGCCCGATGGTGCCGGTGACGCCGGGCGCGTCGTACGAGGCGCGGATCTCCGGTCTCGGCTCGGTACGGGCGTGCTTCTCCTCCAGGGAGGTTGACGGATGACGGGTGTGGCAGTGATCGGGTCGGGCAACATCGGCACCGACCTGATGATCAAAGTTCTGCGGCTGTCGGATTCGCTGCGGATGGTGGCGATGGCGGGTATCGACCCGACCTCCGACGGGCTGGCCCGGGCCCGCCGGCTCGGCGTGGCCGCCACCGCGCAGGGTGTCGAGGGTCTGGTCGCGATGCCCGAGTTCGCCGACGTGGACCTGGTCTTCGACGCCACCTCGGCGGGTGCCCACCGGCACAACGACGCCGTGCTGCGCGCGCACGGGCGGACCGTGATCGACCTGACCCCGGCGGCGATCGGCCCGTACGTCGTACCGCCGGTCAACCTGGAGGAGCACCTGGGCGAGACCAACCTCAACATGGTCACCTGCGGTGGGCAGGCGACGGTGCCGATCGTCGCCGCGGTACGGCGGGTGACCCCGGTCGCGTACGGGGAGATCGTCGCGTCGATCGCCTCGCGGTCGGCCGGCCCGGGCACCCGGGCCAACATCGACGAGTTCACCGAGACCACGGCGCGGGCGATCGAGGTGGTCGGTGGCGCCGATCGAGGCAAGGCGATCATCGTGCTCAATCCGGCCGACCCGCCGCTGCTGATGCGCGACACCGTCTACTGCCTCTGCCCGGACCCCGACGCCGACCGCGAGGCCATCGCCGCCTCCGTCGGCGACATGGTGACCACCGTGCAGGAGTACGTGCCCGGCTACCGACTGAAGCAGGATGTGCAGTTCGACCGCGTCGACACCTACGTGCCGTCGCTGGGGCGGCAGCTCACCGGGTTGCAGGTCTCGGTCTTCCTGGAGGTTTCCGGTGCCGGGCACTATCTGCCCGCGTACGCCGGGAACCTGGACATCATGACCTCGGCCGCGCTGCGCACCGCGCAGCGGCTGGTCGCCCTGCGGGCGGAGGTGCTGGCCCAGTGACGGAGCTGTACATCCAGGACGTGACGTTGCGCGACGGCATGCACGCCATCGCCCACCGCTACACCGTCGACCAGGTCCGCACCATCGCCGCCGCACTCGACGCCGCCGGAGTCGCCGCGATCGAGGTCGCCCACGGTGACGGTCTGGCCGGGTCCAGCGTCAACTACGGCCACGGCGCGGCCAGCGACGCCGACTGGATCGCGGCGGCGGCCGAGGTGATGACGAACGCGAAGCTGACCACCCTGCTGCTGCCCGGCATCGGCACCATCGCCGACCTGAAGGCCGCCCGGGCGCTTGGGGTGACAAGCGTACGGATCGCCACCCACTGCACCGAGGCGGACATCTCCGCGCAGCACATCTCCTGGGCCCGGGAGAACGGCATGGACGTGGCCGGCTTCCTGATGATGTCCCACATGAACGACCCGGCTGGGCTGGCCGCCCAGGCCAAACTGATGGAGTCGTACGGGGCGCACTGCGTCTACGTCACCGACTCCGGTGGCCGGCTGCTGATGTCCGACGTGGCGCAGCGTGTCGATGCGTACCGGCAGGTGCTCGCGCCGACCACGCAGATCGGCATCCACGCGCACCACAACCTCTCCCTCGGGGTGGCCAACAGCGTGATCGCCGTCGAACACGGCCGTATCGCCGGCGACGGCCCGGCCGGGTCGCCGGCCGGCCGGACCGTCCGGGTGGACGCCTCCCTCGCCGGCATGGGTGCCGGCGCCGGCAACGCGCCGCTGGAGGTCTTCGTCGCGGTCGCCGGGCTGCACGGCTGGCAGCACGGCTGCGACGTCTTCGCGTTGATGGACGCCGCCGACGACATCGTCCGCCCGTTGCAGGACCGACCCGTCCAGGTCGACCGGGAAACCCTCTCCCTCGGGTACGCGGGGGTCTACTCCAGCTTCCTGCGCCACGCCGAACGGGCCTCGGCGCGCTACGGCGTGGACGTCCGTTCGATCCTGGTGGAACTCGGCCGACGCCGGATGGTCGGCGGGCAGGAAGACATGATCGTCGACGTGGCGCTGGACCTCGCTGGCAAGGAGACCTCATGATCGGGCCGGACATCGCCGGGATCGCCGAGACCCTCGGCACGGCTGCCGACACGGCCACCGCGACCGCTCAACTCGCCGCCGAGACCGGGCTGGACGTCGACGCCGCGTACGCGGTGCAGACCGCCCTGGTGCAGCGTCGGCTGGCCCGGGGGGAGCGGCTGGTCGGGTTGAAGATGGGGCTGACCAGCAAGGCGAAGATGGCCCAGGTCGGTGTGGACGAGGTGATCTGGGGCCGGCTTACCGACGTGATGCGGGTTCCCGACGGCGGCACGGTCGACGTGGCCGAGTTCATCCATCCCCGGGTCGAGCCGGAGGTGGCGTTCCTGCTGGACCGGCTTCCCGAGGCCGGCGAACCGGTCGGTGACTTCACCGACGCGGTGCGGGCGGTCGCTCCGGCGATCGAACTGATCGACTCTCGGTACGCGAACTTCACCTTCGCCCTGCCCGACGTCATCGCCGACAACACCTCAGCCGGTGCGTTCGTGATCGGACCGTGGTCACCGGTGCCGGACGGGCTGGAAAACCTGGGTGTGCTTTTGGAGATCGACGGGCGGGTGGCACAGGTCGGCTCCACGGCGGCCATCCTCGGTGACCCGCGACGGGCGCTCGACGAGGGCATCCGGCTGGCGGGGCGGCACGGGGTGCGGCTGCGAGAAGGGTGGGTGTTCCTGGCCGGCGCGGCGACGGCTGCCGTTCCGTTGCGTGCTGGTGCTCATGTCCGGGCGGTGGTCGAGAAGCTCGGCACGGCCTCGTTACGGAGTTCCTCGTGAGTGGAGACGGTGTGGGGGGTCCGTGCGCCGGTGCCAGGTGGGTTGGGTCTGGGGTGGACGGTGTCGGTGTCGGCTGGGTGGGGGTCTGGGGTGGGTGCTGTCCGTCCGGTTCTCGGGGAGGTCTGTCGTGAGTGGGGGTGACGGGGCTCGGGTTGTTGCCGGGAAGGCGGTGCCTCGGGGGGCTTTTCCGCATGTGAAGGTGGCGGGCGGGTTCGTGTTCGTGTCGGGGACGTCGTCGCGGCGGGCGGACAATACGTTCGCGGGTGTGTCGGTCGACGAGTTCGGCACTACCGATCTGGACATCCGGGCGCAGACGCGGGCGGTGATCGAGAACATCGCGGACCTGCTGCGGTCGGTCGGTGCCGAACTGACCGACCTGGTCCAGGTGACCAGCTATCTGGTCAACATGAATGACTTCGGGGGATACAACGAGGTGTGGGCGGAGTTCTTCGACGCGACCGGGCCGACCCGGACGACGGTCGCCGTGCACCAGTTGCCGCATCCGCACCTGCTGATCGAGATGCAGGCCGTCGCCCTGCTCCCAGAAGGAGGCCAGTCATGAGTGAGATCGCCGAGCCGTTCAGCTTCCCCGGGTGGATCGCGGAGAACCAGCACCTGCTGAAGCCACCGGTGGGCAACAAGGAGATGCTGCCCGGCTCCGAGGACTTCATCGTGATGGTGGTTGGTGGCCCCAATCAGCGCACCGACTTCCACGTCGACCCGTACGAGGAGTTCTTCTACCAGGTCAAGGGCAACATGCATATCAACCTGATGCTGCCCGAGGGCCCGCGTACGGTGCACGTGCGCGAGGGTCAGATGTGGATGCTGCCGCGGAACACGCCGCACTCGCCGCAGCGACCCGAGGCCGGCTCGATCGGGATGGTGATCGAGCGGGTACGCGAGGAGGGGACGCTGGAGAAGTTCCAGTGGTACTGCCCCGAGTGCTCGCACCAGGTGCACGAGGTCGAGTTGCAGGTGCGGGACATCGCCGCCGACCTGCCACCGGTCTTCGCGGCGTTCTACGCCGACGAGTCGGCGCGTACCTGCGACAACTGCGGCGCCCTGCACCCGGGCAAGGGCTGATGGTGCCGTCGGTGTCGCCGGTGGTGGACGTGCACACGCACGTCGTACCGAAGGGATGGCCGGACCTGGCCGCCGCCTGCGGCGGATCCGGCTGGCCCTGGCTCCGAATCGACTCGGAGCGCGACGCCATGATCATGGTCGGTGAGACGCCGTTCCGCCCGGTCGGCGCGGAGTGTTGGGACGCCGACACCCGGCTGGCCGACATGACGGCCGACGGGGTCGACGTGCAGGTGGTCTCGCCCACCCCGATCTTCTTCTGCTACGACCGCCCGGCCGACCAGGCGGTGAAGGTGGCCCGGATCTTCAACGACCTGGCCCTGGAAGTCACCGCCGCGGGCGGGGGCCGGCTGCTGCCGTTCTGCCAGGTGCCGTTGCAGGACCCGGACGCGGCCTGCGCCGAGGTGGACCGCTGCCTCGCGGCCGGCCACGTCGGCGTGGAGATCGGCAATCACGTCGGCGAGCGGGACCTGGACGACGCCGGCATCGTGACGTTCCTGACCCACTGCGCCGAGGTCGGTGCGCCGGTCTTCGTCCACCCCTGGGACATGGCCGGCAGTCCCCGGCTGAACCGCTGGATGGCCCGGTGGCTCACCGGCATGCCTGCCGAGACGCACCTGTCGGTGCTGGCGATGATCCTCGGCGGGGTGTTCGACCGGGTGCCGGACACCTTGCGGATCTGCTTCGCCCACGGCGGCGGCAGCTTCCCGTTCTGGCTCGGGCGCGCCGACAACGCCTGGCACCGCCGCGGCGATCTGGTACGCGGTGCCTCCGCCGCCCCGCCCAGCTCCTACGTCGACCGGTTCTACGTCGACTCGGTGGTCTTCTCGGCTCCGGCGCTGCGGCTGCTCGTGGACACCATGGGCGCGGAGCGGGTGCTGGTGGGCAGCGACTACCCGTACCCGCTGGGCGAACGCCCGGCCGGTGCGGTGGTCCGCCAGGCCGACTTCCTCACCGATGCCCAGCGCACCAACCTGCTCTCCACCAACGCCCTGCGCTTCCTCGGTCGTGGCGGTATATAAAGACGGGTGGATCGTATATACTCGGCTGGTGAAGACGGTTATTGATCTCGATGATGATCTGCTCGAACGAGCCCGCCGTGAACTGGGCACCACGAGCAAGAAGGACACCATTCACGCTGCGCTCCGGATGGTCGCCGAGCGCAGCGAGCGGATGGAGGCGATCCGGGAGTTGCTCTCCATCGATCGGGACTGGACCGGCTTGCTGGAGGATGACAAGACACCCGGCGGCGAGCGAGACCCAGCGTGACCCCTCCACCCGGCCTGTACCTGATTGACACCTCGGCCTGGGGTCGCCTCCGCCAGCCGATCGTGGGAAAGCGGATCCTGGCGCTGCTCGAGGAGAGGCTGGCCGCGACCTGCCTACCGTTGGACCTGGAGGACGGGCGTAGCGCCCGCGACTTCAGGAACGCGATGACGGTACGCGCCCGGCGCGCCGAGCTGATGATCGACCTTCCGATCACCCAGGCCGTGGCCACGAGAGCGCGAGACCTGCAACTCGCGTTGACCGCCCGGGGACACCATCGGGCAGCGAGCCCGGTGGATCTCATGGTGGCGGCCTCTGCCGCTGAGTACGGCGCCACCGTTCTCCACTACGACCGGGATTTCGACCTGTTGGCGGAGGTCGGTGGACCACGGTCCGAGTGGGTGTCGCCACCGGGAACCCTCTCCTGAGTGAGAGCGGGTTTGGGGTGGCTCGCCCGTAGCGGGTCGCGTCCCACAGGCGACGTCGAACGCCTGCTGCGGCCGCGACACTCGTGTCGAGGCGGCAACGAGTGGCCTGAGCGGGCAGGATGGCGGCATGGCCGAGCCGCACGACCTGACCGCGCTGGAACAGGCCGCCGCGCTAGCCCGTGGCGAACTGTCCAGCCTGGACCTCGTCGAACATCACCTGCGGCGGGTCGACGCGCTCGGCGACACGGTAGGTGCCTTCGTCACCGTCACCGCCGAACTGGCGCGTGAAGCCGCCCGCGCCGCCGACGCGACGCCGGCCGACCGGCGTGGGCCACTGCACGGGGTGCCGACCGCGATAAAGGATCTGACCCTGACAGCCGGTGTCCGCACCACCTTTGGTTCGGCCGCCTTCGCTGACTTCGTACCGCCCGTCGACGCCGACGTGGTGCGCTTCATCCGGGCTGCGGGCCTGGTCAGTCTCGGTAAGACCACCACCTCCGAGCTGGGCTGTTCGCTGTACTCCGAGACCCTGGTGGCGCCGCCGGCTCGCAATCCGTGGGCGTTGGCGTACACCGCCGGCGGATCCAGTGGCGGCGCGGCGGCGGCCGTGGCGGCGGGCCTGGTGCCGGTGGCGCAGGGCTCCGACGGCGGCGGCTCCCTGCGGATCCCCGCGTCGCTGTGCGGGCTGATCGGCTACAAGCCCAGTCGCGGCCTGGTCTCCGGCGGTCCGCTCGGTTTCGGTGCCTTCGGCCTGCCGACCAGCGGTCCGCTCGGCCGGACCGTCACCGACGTGGCCGCGTTGCTGGACGTGCTGGCCGAGCCGGTGCCCGGCGAGCCGTACCTGCCACCGTCACCGCCGCCGGGCGGCTATCTTGCCGCCGCCCGAGCCGCCGAGCCCGGCCCGTTACGGGTCGGCCGGTTCACCGCCCCGATGCTCGCCGACGAGCCGGTCCATCCGGACTGCGTCGCCGCGGTCGACCGGGCCGCCGCGTTGCTCGCCGCCGCCGGGCACGAGGTCGTCGAGGTGCCGGCGCCGCTCGGTCCGCAGGTCTGGCCGCTGTTCGAGATCATCTGGTACGTCCTCGCGCTCGCCCCGGTGCCGCCGCAGCGGGAGTCCGAGCTGCTGCCGCTGACCCGTTTCCTGCGGACCCAGGCCGCCGGGATCTCCGCCGGCACGCTCACCGCGACCCTCGGTGAGATTCAGGCGCAGGTACGCCTCGGTGTCCGCCGTACCGCTGGCTGCGACCTGCTGCTCTGTCCCACCCTGGCGGCCCCACAGGCGCCGGTCGGCTGGTTCACCCAGGGACGTACCCCGGCGGAGGATTTCGACCGGCAGCGCCGCTTCTCCCCGTACTGCGCGGTCTTCAACGTCACCGGTCAACCGTCGGTTTCGCTGCCGGTCGGCGTGACCGCCGAAGGGCTGCCGGTCGGCGTGCTGCTCACCGGCCGCTACGGCGACGACGCGAGACTGATCGCGACCGCTGCGCAACTGGAGGCCTCCAGTGGCGGATGGGATCGGCACCCCGCAGTCTGGCGGAGCGTCGGCTCCGCTAACGTGAATGACAGCGGAGTCGGGAGGTCACCGCGGTGATCCGCCACCCGACCCGATCGAAGATCTCTCTTTCCGCCTGGGGGCGTTGGGATTGTCTGTAACCGACACGTTGCTGGTCTTCGTCGGCATCCCGGCAGCCATCGTGCTGGTGATCGCCGGCCTCGTCTACGCGGGTAGCCAGGGCGGTGGTGGCGGTGCCAAGCGTTACCGGCCGGGCCGACCGTTCAACTTCACGCCGGTGTGGTTCCTCGGCCGCCCTGAGGAACTGGCCGACTCCGCGGGTACCGCGCTGTCGGTGGGGGCACAGGCGCCCGCGCTGACCAGCCGCACGCAGGAACAGGCCGGCGTCGAGGCGCCGACCGGTGGAACCGGAGGCGCAAGTGACCGTTGGTGAGAAGCAGCACGCGGCCGGGACGGAAACCCCGCCGGACGTGCTCGACGGGCCGTTCTCGACCCGCCAGCTGCTGCGCATCGACGAGGCGCTGCGTCTGGCCGACCGGACGACCGGCCTGGTCTTCTCCGTCTTCGTCGGCGGCCTCGACGAGCCGATCCGGGAGCACGTAGAGCGGCTGCACCGGCAGCTCGCCGAGCCCGACCGGTCGGTGCTGATCGCCATCTCACCCAACCAGCGTCAGTTGGAGATCGTCACCGGCCGGTACGCCCGCAAGCGCGTCCCGGACACTTACGCCAAGATCGCCGCCCTGTCGATGGTGGCCGCGTTCGGTGGCGGCGACCTGGCCGGCGGCATCATCCAGGGCCTCGACCAGCTCTCCCGCTACGCCGGCAAGGGCTGAACCCAACCTCCTACGACAAAAGCCCGGCCCGCGTCGTACGCGGCCGGGCTTTTGCGTGACCGGGATCATGCGCCCATTCTCACCGTGGCCAGGTGGACGGATCGAGCCGCATCGGCCACGGCTCGGTCACCTCGACCGGATCTCGTCCGCCAGCCAGTGGTGTCCGTAGCCGGCCGGTGGCGTCACGTGCAGGCTTCCGTCGATGATCTCGTAGCGATTTCCGTCGTCCGGCAGGTCGGCGAGGTCCTGCTCCCGCCAGCCGCGTTCCGGTGGGCGCCACTCGTATGTCGGTTGTGCCATCACGTCCACCTCCCTTGGCCACGATAACGGCCCGGGAGCATCGTGTTCTCACGACGCTCCCGGGCCGGTGGAACGCTGTCAGGCTGTCCGGGCGTCTCGGGCCTGCGCGGCGAGCGCGCGGACCACGCCGTCGCGACCCTCGGCGACCAGCCGCCGCAACGGCCCGGGGTGGCCCTCCTGCGCCAACCAGGCGTCGGTGGCCTCGACGGTGTCGTCCGCCACCAGGTACGCCGGGTACATGAGCATGGCGAACTCCTGCGCCGGCTCGCTGTCCCGGGTCGCCCAGACCTGCCCGACCGTGGCGAAGTAGCGGTCCCGGTAGGGCGTCACCAGTTCCACCTGCGTGGGGTGGCTGAAGCCCTGCAACAGCGCCCGGTGCCGCCAGTTCGGCAGCGCCTCGGGGCCGGTCAACTGCGCCCAGACGGCGGCCTTGTTCGCCTCGGTCGGTACCAGCGCGTGCGCGTAGGCGGCCTCCCGCTCACCGCTGGAGGTCTTGTCCCGGGCCAGCTCCGTCTCGATCTCCGACGCCTTGGCCACGCCGTTGGCCACCAGCGCCTGCAACACGCTCCACCGCAGCTCGGTGTCGATGGTCAACCCCGGGGTCACCTGGGTGCCCTCCAACCAGCCGCGCAGCACGGCCAGGTCCTCGCCGGACCGGGCCGCGGAGACGTACGCCCGGGCCCAGGCCAGTTGGAAGCCGCTGCCCGGCTCGGCCGCGGCGAGCGCGATCTTCGCGGTACGGGCCAGGTCGGCCCAGCCGGTCGGCGCCCAGGCCGGGTCGGCGTAGAAGGTGAGCGCGCTGCTGACCTGACGCAGCGTCGCGGTGACCAGGTTGATGTCCGTCTCCGCCGGCAGCCCGGCCAGCACCAGGGCGACGTAGTCGCGGGTGGCCAGCTCGGCGTCGCGGGTCATGTCCCAGGCGGCGGTCCAGCACAGCGCCCGCGCCAGCGACGACTCGAGGCCGGCGATGTGCTGCACCACCGTCGCCATGGATCGCTCGTCCAACCGCAGCTTGGTGTAGCTGAGGTCGTCGTCGTTGAGCAGCAGCACGTCGGCCGCGGGCACGCCGGTGAGTTGGGTGAGTTCGGTCAGTTCGCCGTCGACGTCGACCTCGTACCGCTCGCGGCGGATCAACCGACCGTCGGTGAGGTCGTAGAGCCCCACCCCGATCCGGTGGGTACGCAGGGTCGGGTGACCCTCCGGCGCCTCCTGACGGACCGCCACCCGCTGGTAGGTGCCGTCCGCGGCGATGGTCAGCTCCGGGCGCAGCGTGTTGACCTGGGCGGTCTCCAGCCACTGTGAGGCGAAGGTGGTCAACTTGCGGCCGGAGGCGGTCTCCAACTCGGACAGCAGGTCGTCGAAGGTGGCGTTGCCCCAGGCGTGCCGGGCGAAGTAGGCGCGCAGGCCGGCCAGGAACGGCTCCTCGCCGACGTAGGCGACCAACTGCTTGAGCACGCTGGCGCCCTTGGCGTACGTGATGCCGTCGAAGTTGACCTCGACGGCCTCCAGGTCGGGCATCTCGCAGTAGACCGGGTGGGTGGAGGAGAGCTGGTCCTGCCGGTAGCCCCAGTTCTTCCGGATGGACAGGAAGGTCGTCCACGCCTCGGTGAACCGGGTGGCGTGCGTGTTGCACCAGTGGCTGGCCCACTCGGCGAACGACTCGTTCAGCCACAGGTCGTTCCACCAGCGCATGGTGACCAGGTTGCCGAACCACATGTGCGCCAGCTCGTGCAGGACGGTGTTGGCCCGCTGCTCGTACTCGAAGTCGGTGACCTGTGAGCGGAACAGGTAGTGCGACTCGGCGTGGGTCACGCAGCCGAAGTTCTCCATCGCCCCGGCGTTGAAGTCCGGCACCCAGAGCTGGTCGTACTTGGGCAGCGGGTACCGCACGCCGAACTGCTCGTGGAAGAAGTCGAAGCCCTGCGTGGTGACCAGGTTCAGGTCGTCGGAGTCGAGGTACTGCGCCATGCTCGCCCGGCAGAAGTAGCCCAGGTCGATGCCGTCGTGGGTGTACCTGACCTCGTGGTACGGCCCGGCACACAGCGCGGTGATGTAGGTGCTCATCCGGGCGGAGGTGGCGAAGTGCACGGTCTTGTGGCCCTCACCGGAGGCCTCCTCCCGCTCCACCGGCATGTTGGAGACCACCTTCCAGTGTTCCGGAACGGTGGCGTGCCAGGTGTAGACGCTCTTCAGGTCCGGCTGGTCGAAGCAGGCGAAGACCCGCTGCGCGTCGGCCGTCTCGAACTGGCTGTAGAGGTAGGTCTCACCGTCGACCGGGTCGACGGTGCGGTGCAGCCCCTGCCCGGAGTTGGAGAACGCGAAGTCCGCGTCGACGACAAGCGTGTTCTCGCTGGCCAGCCCGGTCAGCGTGAGCCCCTTCTCGGCGGTGAAGTCGGCCAGGTCCACCGGGGCGCCGTTGAGCGTCGCCGAGCGTACCGAGTCGGCCGCCACCTCGATGAACGTGCTGGCCCCCGGTTCGGCACAGCGGAACCGCACCTCCGTGGTCGACCGGAAGGTACGACCGTCAGCGGCGTGAACAGCACTGGACAGGTCCAGACTGATGTCGTACCCGGTCACGTCGAGCAGGCGGGCCCGCTCGGTCGCCTCGACCTGTGTCAGGTTGCGCACTCCCGGCACTGTTCGTCTCCATCCCACTCTCGCCGTCGTCACGGTCGCACGTTCCGTCGACCGCTTGTGACGGCCGGTCCGGGCCTGAGTCTTCCATGTACGGGTAGGCGGTGGTGGGCGAGGTCACGGCTCGATCCCCGGGCAGGTGGCAGGGGGCAGAGCAAAGATCGGAGGTACGCCGGCGAGCCGGCATGACCATTGCGAAGGGATCCCGTCGTGAACGAGCGCGTCACCGTAGACATGTGGTTCGACCCGATCTGCCCGTGGGCGTGGCTGACGTCCAGATGGCTGCTGGAGGTGGAGCGGGTCCGCCCGGTCGACGTCCGCTTCCACGTGATGAGCCTGTCGGTGCTCAACGAGGGTCGGGAACTGTCCGACGACTACCGGGAGCTGATGCGCAACGGGTGGGGGCCGGTGCGGGTCTGCGTCGCCGTGCAGCAGCGGTACGGCGCCGACGCCGTGCGGGCGCTCTACACGGCCCTGGGTACGCGGATCCATCTCGGCAAGGAGCCGCTCGGACCGGAGCTGTACGTCGCCGCCCTGACCGAGGCCGGACTGGACCCGGCACTGGCCGAAGCGGCCGGCGACAGCGAGCTCGACACGCCGCTGCGAGCCAGTCACGAGGCCGGGATGCGGCCGGTCGGCACCGACGTCGGCACCCCGGTCATCCACGCTCCCGGCCCCGACGGCCGGCAGGTCGCCTTCTTCGGGCCGGTGGTCACCCCGGCGCCGAAGGGTGCGGCTGCGGGTCGTCTCTGGGACGGTGTCCTGCTGGTCGCCGGCACCCCGGGCTTCTTCGAACTCAAGCGCAGTCGCGACCTCGACCCCATCTTCGACTGAGGTGCGGGAAGGGCACCTTGGCGACGCTTGTGACACGGCCGCTCCGACGCCCGGCAGCGCCGCTGCTGCCGGGTCCGGCGTCACCGGTGCGGTTACGGACTCGTTTGTCCCGATGTCCGCAGCCCACCGCTCGTGGAGGTGCCTGGTGGCCAAGCATCGTGCCCCGGTCGACGATCGCTGGAGTCGGGAGGAGGGCGCCGGCGGGGAAGTGCCACGGCCGGCGCCGACCCCCGGGAACGGTCGGGCCGGCGGCTGGTCCGCTCCCCGGCAGGATCGCAGCCCGAACGCAGCCAGCCGGTTCGGGCGCAATGGCGCGGTGGGCGTCGCCTCAGTCCCCGCCACCTCGCGGTTGACCCCTCCCGGTCGCGAGGTCCGCAACCAGGGGCCTCGGCCGGCAATGGCGCGTCGCCCCACCGTGGTACCAGCGCTCACCGGCCGGCATCGACGGGCGGCCGAGGCCGAACGTTGAGCAGGCGACCCTGCTTTCATCTGGTGGGCTCGGGGCGGGTCCGGCGGCGGCACCCGATGCGCCGCCGGTAGCGTCAACGGTCATGACGGTCGTGCACCCGATCACCCGCGCCTGGATCACCACCGGTGGTACCGGCGCCCAGAACTACGACGAGTTTGCCGACGACGCGGAGATCACCGCGATCATCGAGGCGAATCCGCACAGCGCCCTCGGCATCGAGATGCCGCACAAGGCCCCGGAGAGCCTCGGCAAGTCGTTCGTCGACGCCCTGCCGGACGCGGTGAGCCGGCTCGCGGAGGCGAAGGCCGACGGCAGCTACACCCCGGCCGAACAGGTGGTGGTGCTGTACCGGATCAGCGCCCCGGGCGAGGAGCCGGCCTACGGGCTGTTCGCCATGGTCGACACCGATCAGATCTCCACCCGGGCCGACGAACCCGGCCTGGTCATCCGCAACGAGGACGTCTTCATCGCGAAGGTGCGCGAACGGGTCGCGCTGGCCGAGGCGTTGGGGCATCTGCTCTCACCCGTACTGCTGCTGCAGACCGGGCGCGGCGACGAGTTGCACGCCGCCCTCGCGGCCGTCACCGACACGGCCGGGGCGCCCGCCGCCACCGACACCGACCAGGCCGGCCGCACCCACGCCATCTGGCTGGTCGGTCCCGGCCGGCAGCAGGACGAGTTGACCGCGCTGGCCGGTGGGGGCGAGCTGGTCGTCGCCGACGGCAACCACCGCAGCCTGGCCGCGCAGACCGGTGGGATGTCGCGGTTCCTGGCGGTCGTCACCACCCCGGCTTCGGTGGCCATCCAGCCGTACAACCGCCTGGTCAGCGAGCTGACCACCACCCCCGAGGAGTTGCTGGAGCGGCTGGCCGCCGCCGGGGCGGGGCTCACCGCGTTGGACGGCCCGGCCGAGGTCCCGGCGACCGGCGGCAGCGTCGTGCTCCAGCTTCCGCACCAGGCGTACGCGGTGACGCTGCCGCACACCGGCGCCGGTCGCCTGGAGAATCTCGACCACGCCCTGGTCGAGCGGCTGCTGCTGCGCGACGCCCTCGGCTTGGATCCGGGTGACAAGCGGATCACCTACGTCGGTGGTGACTACCCGGCCAGCTGGCTCACCGGTGAGGTCCAGGCCGGTCGGGCCGAGTTGGCCATCCTCATCGCGCCGGTGACCGTCGACGACTTCGTCGCGGTGAACCTGGCCCGGGAGAAGATGCCCCGCAAGAGCACCTGGTTCACCCCGAAGGCGCGCGGCGGTCTGGTGGTCGCCGAACTGCCCGAACGGTCCTGACCCGTCCGGCCCGTCCTGTCTGCCACCCGCCCCGGCGGTGCCCGGTGGGACGGGCCTGACAGACTGCGCGGTATGCGCGTCTACCTGGGATCCGATCACGCCGGTTTCGAGTTGAAGGTGCACCTGGCCAACCACCTCGCCAAGCAGGGGTACGAGGTGGTCGACATCGGCCCGCACGCCTTCGATCCGGAGGACGACTACCCGGCCTTTTGTCTGCACGCCGGCACCCGGGTGGTGGCCGACCCGGGCAGCCTGGGCGTGGTCATCGGCGGCTCTGGCAACGGCGAGCAGATCGCCTCGAACAAGGTGGCGGGGGTGCGGGCGGCGTTGGCGTGGAACGTCGAGACCGCCCAACTGGGCCGGCAGCACAACGACGCCAACGTGGTCGCCGTCGGCGCCCGCCAGCACACCCTCGACGAGGCCACCGCCATCGTCGAGGCGTTCCTGACCACCTCGTTCTCGGGCAGTGACCGGCACGCTCGCCGCATCGCCCAGGTCGCCGAGTACGAGCGCACCCGGCAGTTGCCCGACCTACCCTGATCCGAGGCGGGGACGATCACGCCTGATCCGGGGTGGGGGAGACCGCTCGACCCCGGATCGGGACGGGTCAGCGGCGGGGCAGTTCGTCGCGGGGGGTCCAGTTGCGGCGGACGATGACGACCCGGTCCGCCGCCGCGGCGAGATCCTCGTCGGTGGGCCGGGCGGCGTCCCGGGCCCGCATCGCGGCGGTCACGCTCACCTGCGAAGAACCGGACCCGACCAGCCCACGCAGCCCTCGCTCACCGTCCTCGGGAGCGCCGTTGCGTCGCCCACGCGGGACTTCACCGCCGTCGTGCACCCCGGCCGTGGTGGCCGCGGCACCACCGTCGACCCCGCCACCCTGGGCACCGGGGTGCCGATGCCGTCGTCGCCGCCGTTCCCCGCCATCCGCCACCCCCCGACCGTACCCCCACGGCCAGCCGCCTGCCCGCTTCGCCGATCGTGCAGTTGGGGCAGTGACAGACGGCGCTGGAGGCCCCGAATCAACGACCATTTCCGCACCATCGGCGGGCGGGACGGGTCAGAAGATCTCCATGGCGGAGGGGGCCCGGTGCCAGGTGAAGGCGGGGCCGGAGGCGGCGAGTGCGCCGGGGTGCAGCTCGCGCAGCCGGCCGGCGTCGGCCAGCGCGGCCGGGGTCACCCCGCCGAGGAAGAGTTCGCCGAGGCAGCGTACGTCGCAGGCCAGGTCGGCCGGTCCGCTCGCCGGTGTGCAGGTGGCCCCGGCCGGTCCGCCCCGCAGCCGCCACCGGCCGGTGTTCTCCGGCAGCAGGTGGTCGGTCACCTCGATGACCACGTTGACGTCGGCGGCGTAGCGCCGGGCGGCGAGCGCGGCCGGCACGTCCACCACCCGTACCCACAACGCGTCGACCAGCCGGAAGTCGAGCCGGCGCGGTTCGTTCAGCAACCGCAGCAGCGGCTCGTCCACCGCGGCCCGCATCCAGTTCAGCCGCCGGGTCAGGTCGAGCGAGAGCAGCATCCGCCAGATCGCCCGGTACCCGGCCGAGGTGCTCGCCACCACCTCGTCGACGGTGGTGAGGCTGTTCGGGCCGGCGTCGTCCCACTCGGCCTTGGTGCGGAACAGTCCGTAGCCGTCCACACCGTCGGAGCCCTCGTGCAGTACCACCCGTCGCTCGGTGGCCCCGCCACGGTGGGCCTCCGGGTCGACCAGCACGTACCGCCACCACCGGTCGTCGCGTGCCGACCAGCCGGGACGTTCGAGGCGGACCCGGTCGTACACCCGAGCCAGGTCGGCCTGCCGGTCGGCCGGTCGGTCCAGGCGCAGCCGGCCCTCGTCCGGCAACGGTGGCGGCAGCCGCAGCTCGGCGGTTTCCCCGGAGACGTGGAACCGCTGGGAGGCGAGGCCGTAGCCGAAGCGCGGATAGATCCGGCCCTCGCTGGCCCAGAGCACCGCGACCGGCTCCCGGCGATTGTCGTAGATCTGACGTAGCTGGCGGTGCATCATCGCGGTGAGCAGGCCCCGCCGACGATGGGTGGGCGCGACCCCGACCATGCTCACGTGGGCGGCGGCCAGGTCCCCGCCGGGTACGCCGAGCTTGCGGGTGAATGCGGCGGCGGTGGCCACCAGGTCGGATCCGTCGCGTATCAGCAGGGCGCGTTCCGGCTCGAAGATCGGACGTTCGGCATCCTGGGCTTCGCTGTCGACCGGATGGTGGAACAGGGAACCGAGGAAGCCGTTCATCTCGTCGAAGTCGTCGGCGTTGGCGATCTCGATCGCCAGGGTGGAGGTGGTCACCGCTCGTGTCTAGCCGATCGGTGTGGGTACGGCGACCGATTTGCGGGCTGGCTACCCTCGAAGTCTCCAGCAGCGTCCGGGGGGCGCTGCCGGTGAAAGGGGAGGGAACGACATGGCCGAGCAGACGCAGCCGTGGGCGGAGCGGACCGTCGAGGTGCCGCCGCAGCCCGATGGCGGGGTGCCGCCGCAGCGCGACCCGTACCGCCGGGGTGTTGCCCAGGTCGGTGCCCGGGCGCCGCGTACCGAGCCGTTCCCGACGGTGGAGCACGCGCCGACCGGCACCGGCTGGCCGGGCGAACCGGAGCCGCGTCAACCGTTGAGCTGGCATGTGGCACGCCTGAAGCGCGGCGGCGAGTGGAGCTTCGCGGGGGCGCTGTTCGCGTTCGTCTGCTGGGGGATCTGGGCGATCTCCGGGGGCGGCGACCTCGTCGGACCGGTCGTGATCTTCGTGCTGAGCCTGCTGGTCGCGGCCGGGTTGTTCACCCTGGCCCGGCTACTCGGCCGAGTGGTGCTGGAACGGCAGTTGGGCCGGGTCCGGCGCACCGCCCGTGGCGCGCACCTGGTCACGGCGGTGTTTTTGACCGGCCTCGGTGTCGCGTTCCTGCAACAGACGCAGTGGATCATGGACGCCTGGAACTGGCTGACCAACTAGGCCGCTGCGGGATGCCCGCGCGAGGTTCCCGGCCGCCGGGCGGGCCAGCCCGTCGGCCGGCCCGCCCGGGAGGTGGCCGCGGCACCGCGACCGAGGTCGTCACTCCACCAGGACGGCGGCCTGCTTACCCAGACCGGCGCGATTCATCCCCGCCGGTGCGGTTCTCCGCGAGCATCGTCCGGGCCACCGCATGGACCGAGCGCCCGCCGGGCGGCCTCGCCCATCGGGTCGTCCCGGGTCGGCAGCTGCCGTACGGCGGTGGCCACTTCCTCGTGGAAGACGTCGTACAGCCGGCGTAGCTCCTTTGCCGGCTGATCGTGGTCGTCGACCCGAAGATCCCACAGCGGATACGGCTGTTCGCCGATCACCGTGACGGTCGCCGAGCGTGCCCCGTGCCGGTCGCCGCCGGCGTCCTCACCCAGCTCGATCGCGAGCAGCAGCCGCTCGGTCAGGTCGAGATCTTCGCTGTCTTCGTACGCCCGCACGATCTCGTCGAGAGGTTCCGCGCCCACCAGCCGGTTACCCTGCACCGCGTAGCCCATGCCGATGTGATGGCCCGACCAGTCCAGGGTGCGGGCACCGGTGAAGGCGTACGAGCGTCCTTCCCGGTCGACCATGCCGACCTGCCGTACGTCCCGACCCGGGTCGCGGTCGAGCAGCTCGGTCACCACGTCCTCGGGTGTGCGCTCGTCGTCGAGCAGCGGCAGGCCGTCGTAGGCGAGGAACGGGTTGGGCAGTGCCTGGGTCGCCACGGCGCCGTGGGGGTGGACGTGAGCCACCAGCTTGCCGACACCGGGCTTCGCGGTCAGCGCCGCCACACCCAACTGTCCGGTACGCCCGCAGCGGGCGACGATCGAGAAGGTCACCGCCGCGGCATACCCGGGCAGTGCACCGGACATGCCGCCCTACCTGCCGGCGTGTGATGCCGCGAGGCATCCGAGTCTCGGGGCGCTCCCAGAAGTGATGCTGGCCAAGATATCTTGCCGGCCACTATATTGGCCTGATGAGTCCCGGGGCGATGACCGAACCGACCTTCTTCGTCCTCACCGCGCTGCTCGACGGCCCGCGTCACGGCTACGGCATCGTGGCCGAGGTGACGGACCTGTCGCAGGGCCGGGTGCGGCTGAAGATCGGGTCACTGTACGGAGCGCTGGACCGGCTCGTCGGTGGCGGCCTGATCGAGCTGGACCGCGAGGAGACCTGGCAGGGCCGGCTGCGCCGGTACTACCGGCTGACCGAACGGGGACGCCACGCCCTCGACGCGGAGGCTCGACGGCTGGCCGCCAACGCCCGGCTCGTCTCGACCCGGTTGCGCCGACAGAGCCCGATCGAAGGGACGTCCGCATGAGCCGGCTGGAGGAGCGCTACCGTCGGGTGCTGCGGCTGCTGCCCGCCGGATACCGGCGGCAGTGGGAGGACGACATGGTCGCCGCCTTCCTGGAGACCATGCAGACCGGCGACGCCGAGACCGACGAATACCTCGCGGACCACGGACGCCCGAGCCTGGCGGAGGTGACCAGCATCCTGTCCCTCGCCGTCGGGTTACGGATCGGCGGGCCTGACGCGCCACCGCGCCCGTACGCCTGGGGGCAGGCGGTCCGCCTGGCGGTCCTGGCCGGAGTGCTGACCCAGGCGGCCATGGCCGCCGTCGGCCTCGCCGTCACGCTGTGGCTCACCGGTGCGCTGAGCTGGCTGCCCGTGCCCACGTCCGAATGGGCTCCCGTCCCGCCCAGCAGCACCTGGCAGGCCACCTTGCACGTCGCCGGGTACGCCTGGCTGCCGGCCTTCCTCGCCCTTGTCCTCGGGCACCGGCGCGTAGCCCAGGCCGTCGCCGTGATCGCCATCGTGCCGCAGGCCATCGCCATCGCCGTCGAGCAGGGCAGCGGCCCCGCACCGGTGACCGTGGCGGCGTGGGCGATGCTGCTCATCGAGCTTCTCCTGCTGGTCGCGATGTCGGCCGTCCACCGCGACGGTGCGCCGGTGGCACGCCGACGCTGGCTCCTGGCCCTACCGGTGGGCATCCTCGCGGTTCCCGTACCGCTGTACGTCGCCCAGGCGACCACGCCGGCGCTACGGCTGCTGGACTGGCCGGGCCTGTGCTGTGCGCTGGTCGTCGTTGCCATGGTGCTCCACCTGGGCGTATGTGCATTCCGTCCACCGGCTCGCACACTGCCCTGGTCGCTGGCGCTGGTCATGCTCGCCGCGACCGCACTTGTCCTGCGCACCGCGACCCTGCCCGACATCGTCGGCCAGACGCAGCGCACGGCACTGCTGACGATCGCCTCGGTGCAGGCCGCCGCCGTCCTGGCGGTCGGCGTGCCCCTGGCCGTACGGGCCTTCCGGGCGCTGCGCCACCTGCCGCCGGAGTCGGCTGCCGCGGAGCCACACCGCGCCGCCGACTGATCGGAGCCGGTACGCGTTCCGCCTCAGGCGTTCAGATAGGCCAGCACGGCCAGCACCCGGCGGTTGTGGTCGTCGGAGGGCGGCATGTCCAGCTTGGTGAGGATGTTGTTGATGTGCTTGCTCACCGCCTTCTCGGTGATGCGGAGCTTGGTGGCGATCGCGGCGTTGGAGCGGCCCTCGGCCATCTCGCCGAGCACCTCCCGTTCCCGGACGGTGAGGGCGGCCAGCGGCTCCCGGCGGGCGAGGAGCTGTGTGATCACCTCGGGATCCATGGCGCTGCCGCCCGCGGCGACGCGGCGGACGGCGTCGATGAACTCGCCGACGTTGGAGACCCGATCCTTGAGCAGGTAACCGACGCCACCCTGCGGAGTGCTGAGCAGCTCCCTGGCGTACAAGGGCTCGACGTGCTGGGAGAGCACGAGGATCGGCAGTCCGGGTATCCGGTTCCGGGCCGCGATGGCGGCCTGTAGGCCCTCGTCGGTGAAGGTCGGTGGGAGGCGGACGTCGACCACCGCCACCTCGGGCTTCTCGGTGACCAAGGCGGGTAGCAAAGCCGGGCCGTTGTCGACGGCCGCGACGACGTCGAAGTCGAAGGCTTGCAGGATGCGGGTCAGTCCGTCACGAAGGAGTGCATGGTCCTCGGCGATGACAACGCGCACGGCAGCTCCATGGTGACGACGGTGGGCCCGCCGGGCGGGCTCGACAGCGCCATCGTGCCATCGAAGGCGGCGAGGCGACGCTCGATACCGCGCAGACCGGTGCCGGCGGCGGAGTCGGCACCGCCGGCACCGTCGTCGGTCACCACCATCGTCAACCGTCCCTCGACGTGGCGCAGTGACACCCACCCGTGGTGCGCGCGACTGTGCCGGACCACGTTGGTCAGGGTCTCGGCCACGGCGAAGTACGCCGCCGACTCGACCGGCGTGTCGAGCCGGCCGGGAAGGTCGGCGTCGACCATGATCGGCACGGGAAGGCTGAGCGCCAGTGCCCGCACCGCGCCCTCCAGACCACGTTCCGCCAGTACGGGCGGATGGATTCCGCGTACGAGGTGCCGCAGCTCGACCAGCGCCGTACCGCTCGACTCACGTGCCTCGGCGAGCATCTCGTGAGCCGCGGCCGGATTCCGGTCGATCAGTTCGTCGGCGAGCCCGATCATCATGCCCAGCGAGACGAGCCGCGCCTGGATGCCGTCGTGCAGGTCGCGCTCGATGCGACGCAACTCGGCGGCCTGGGCGTCCACCGTGTCGGCGCGGGTCACGGTCAGCTGGGTGACGCGCAGCCGGAGTTCGGCGGCCCGGGTCGGTCTGAGCAGAAGTCGGGTGAAGGAGGCGTCGACGCGACGTAGCCACGGCGCCACCCATAGGCCGCCGGCCAGGATGGCGGCGCCTTGCGGCAGGCAGAGCAGGCCCTCACCGAACGTGTCGATGGACCAGACGGTGCCGTAGCCGTACCAGCCGGTACCCAGCCAGATCCACAACGGCGTCAGCGTCAGCCCGGCCAGCCCGTACAGCGGTATGGCCAGCGCGATCGTGCCGAGGACGATCCCGACGATGGCACCCGGCACCAGCCAGGCGAGATCGCGCCAGGTGGCCGGGTCGGTGACGGTCCACCGGAAGCGGCGCCAACCGCCGGGCAGGGCCCGCTCGGGAGGCGGATGGTACGGACGTGCCACCGGGACACCAGCGCGGGAGGCGAGCCTCCGCTCGAGATCGGTGCGCTTTCTGACCAACGTCGTCGTCCAGGTCACCAGCGCCATGCCCAGGAAGGGCACCGGTATCAGCGCCAGCGCGACAATCGACAGGACGAGCAGCGGAAAGTTCGTGAGTGCCAGACCGATCGCGGCCACACCGGCCAGCACGGAACGCACCCCTCGACGGACCCATGGGCCCATCCGTGCAAAAGCTCCGGCCATGTCCACGGGTCATATTCTGCCCACCGTGGCAGCCGTCCGTCGGTGGTGCCAGCACCCCCTCCGCAGAGAGGGTAGAACTCCTGACACGCAGGTCGTTATTCGGTTTGCTGAAGCCATGACTACCACGACGACCGGCAGCGACTTCGCCGCGCTCTCCCGCCGGATCATCGGAGTTGGACTGATGCAACGCCGGCCCGCCTACTACGCCCTCCGGCTGGGCGCCGTCGCGCTCATGTATCTCGGCGGTTGGACAGCGTTCCTCGTCATCGGCTCCTCCTGGTGGCAGATGATCACGGCTGTCTTCCTCGCCGTCACGTTCGCCCAGGTGGCACTCGTGGCGCACGATCTGGCGCACCGCCAGGTGTTCCGCACCAAACGACCCAGTGAAGTCGCCGGACTGCTCGCCGGGAACCTCGGCGTCGGGATGAGCTACGGCTGGTGGATGGACAAGCACACCCGCCACCACAACAACCCCAACCACGACGACCTCGACCCGGATGTGGCCCCCGAGGTGCTCATCTGGGCCGCCGAGGCAGCCACCGGCCGGCGCGGACTGAAGGGCTTCATCACCCGGCACCAGGCCGCACTGTTCTTCCCGCTCCTGACGCTGCTCGCCGTCAGCCTCAAGGTTTCCAGCGTCAAGGCCCTGCGCGACGGCACGGTGCGGCGTCGCGGTGTCGAGAGCGCCCTGCTGGTGCTGCATGCCGTCGGCTACCTCGCGGCGCTCCTGGTGGTCCTCACGCCGCTCCAGGCCGTCGCCTTCCTGCTGCTGCACCAGGCTCTGTTCGGCGTCTACCTGGGTCTGACGTTCGCCCCCAACCACAAGGGCATGCCGCACCCGACCGGCGACGAGGACTTCCTGCGCAAGCAGGTGCTGACCTCCCGCAACGTCCGTGGCAACTGGCTCACCGACGTGGCGCTCGGCGGCCTGAACTACCAGATCGAACACCACCTGTTCCCCGGCATGCCCACACCCAACCTGCGCAAGGCCCAACCGATCGTGCAGGCGTACTGTGCCGAGATCGGCGTGCCCTACGAACAGACCGGCCTCATCGACTCCTACCGCCAGGCCTTACGACACCTGCACGAGGTCGGCGCCCCCGCCCGCGCCGAACACGCGGCACGCTGAGCCCCGGCACCGCCTGGATATTGCCGTTGGTGTCGTCGTCGGAGGCTGTCACTCCGCCAGGTAGCCGGTCTCGGGGTGGATCCCGGCGAGGAACTCGCGGATCGCCGCCTCCATCTCGGCCAGGCTCATCACCGAGCCGTCGGATCTGGACAGCCCGAAACCGTAGTCGTGCGGCCCGCTGAGCCAGTCGAAGTCGTACGTGCCGGCCGCGCCCGCCCGGGCCTGAACCCGGAAGTCCTGCCCGTCGACCGTCAGCATCACCGGATCACCCTGCTCGTGGCCGGGCCGCAGCCACTCGGGCTGTACACCCGGCTCCGGTTCGCCGGACATGGCGGCTCCAGAAGGTCGTGGACGGTGGGGATCAGCGACCGCGCGCCAACTCCTCGACCTGGGCGAAGCTCACGACGCGGTCACACTCATCATCGGTCAGCTTGTTGATCAGGGCCTTCCCGGCCTGAGCCTGCCGGGTGGTGGGCAGTGCACCGGCAACGAGTTCCGGCAGCACCAACTCGTAACCCACCCGAGCCCTGGCCGAATAGCGATGACGGGTACGCGCCACCGCACTCGCCACCCGCAAAGCATGTTCGTTGCCCGGCGGAACCTGCCGACGGTCCACCTCCCGGGCACCGAACCGCATCCGATGATGGAACTCGCACGTCTCGCACGCGGCCGGTCCCCGGGTCAGCCGTGACCCACACGCCGGACAGCACAGCCGGTCAATCGCGGCGTCGACGGTCCGCCAGTCGTACGCCGCCGGGTCGTTGACCACCAGCCAGGCCAACTCGATCGCCTCGGACGAATCGGGGTCGACATCGAGGTCGACGGCAAGTCGCTCCCACGCCTGACGAATCTCCGTTTCGATCTCACCGACCACGCGAGCGAGAAGCGTGCTACGCCAGGTGCCGGAGTCGCCGGTCGGGGAGTCGCCAGTCACGGTGGCAATCGTGGCAGCACCATACGCACCGGGGCGACCAGATTCTTCCGGTCACGTGATGAAGTGGAGCGGGCGACGGGAATCGAACCCGCACCGTCAGTTTGGAAGACTGAAGCTCTGCCATTGAGCTACGCCCGCGTACACCCGAACGACCGGGTGCGCCCGACAGCCTACCCAATACCCACGGCGGCCGCGCGGCCGTATCCCCGTGCCGCGCCCGCGCCGCGTCGATCCTCGCAACATGCGGGATGTTGTCGTCTCGCGCCGCCGGGAGACCACAACATCCCGCCGACCCGCCGACCCGCCGACCCGCCGACCCGCCGACCCGGAGCGCTGGTGTCCGGTTCGTCCTCGTTCGGCGCGTTGGGTGACGCCCCGGCATCCGGTTGTCGGAGGGACGGCATAGACTGCTCGTCGCCACGGGGTGTGGCGCAGCTTGGTAGCGCACTCGCTTTGGGAGCGAGGGGCCGTGGGTTCAAATCCCGCCACCCCGACTGCCGCAAGCACCGGACGGCGGCACCCGGAGGACCGGCACGCGGGGCAGGCCCGCCGTCGGTACCGGGTGCTGCTGGTCCGCCGTGTCGGCTCGCCTACACTCGATGGGCCGAAAGTGCGCCCAGAATCAACCGAGATCCGTCAAGGAGTACGCCTGTGAAGAGCACCGTCGAGACTCTGAGCCCGACGCGCGTGCGGCTCGCCATCGAGGTGCCGTTCGTCGAGCTCGAGCCGAGCCTCAAGAAGGCGTACCGGGAGATCGGCCAGCAGATCCAGATCCCCGGCTTCCGTAAGGGGAAGGTGCCGCCGGCGATCATCGACCAGCGGGTCGGCCGGGGCACCGTGCTCAACGAGGCGGTGCAGGAGGCGATCCCGCAGAACATCCTCTCCGCCGTACGTGAGCACGACCTGAAGACGCTGGGGCGTCCCGAGGTCGAGATCACCGAGTTCAACGACGGCGACTCGCTCAACTTCACCGCCGAGGTGGACGTCCGGCCGGAGATCACCGTGCCCGACCTGGCCTCGATCGAGGTCACCGTCGACGAGCTGCAGATCGACGACAGCGAGATCGACGAGCAGGTGAACGGCCTGCGTGAGCGCTTCGCCACCCTGAAGACCGTCGAGCGCGCCGCGGTCGAGGGCGACTACGTCCAGATCGACCTGCGGGCGACCGTCGACGGCGAGGAGGTGCCGGGCGGCTCGGCCAGCAACATCTCGCACGAGGTGGGCAGCAAGCAGCTCCTGCCGGGCCTGGACGAGGCGGTCGTGGGTCTGTCCGCCGGCGAGGACACCACCTTCACCACCCAGCTCGTGGGCGGCGACTTCGCCGGTCGTGACGCCGAGGTGCTGGTGACCGTGCGTACGGTCAAGGAGAAGGAACTGCCGGAGCTGAACGACGAGTTCGCCCAGCTCGCCAGCGAGTTCGACACCATCGAGGAGCTGCGGGCGGATCTGCGCGAGCGGGTCACCCGGGGCAAGCGGGTCGAGCAGATCTACGCCGCCCGGGACAAGGCCCTGGAGCAGCTCGTCGAGGCCGCCGACGTACCGGCGCCGGAGGGCGTGATCCGTGACGAGGTGGAGAGCCGCAAGGAGGCGATGGCCGACCAGCTGGAGCGCATCGGCGCCTCGATGGAGGACTACCTCGCCGCCGAGGAGAAGACCGAGGAGCAGATCGACGCCGAGCTGACCGACGCCGCCACCCAGGGCGTCAAGGTTCAGCTGCTGCTCGACACCCTCGCCGACGCCGAGGACGTGCAGGTCTCCGACGACGAGTTCGGTCACGAGATCGTCCACCGCGCCCAGCGCGCCGGCATGGCCCCCCAGCAGTACTACGACCAGCTTGTCCGCTCCGGCACCGCCGGTGCGGTCTACGGCGACGTCCGGCGGGGCAAGGCCCTGGCCTCGGTGATGGAGCGCATCACGATCAAGGACTCGGCCGGCAACGTGGTGACCATGGACGCGCTGCGTGAGGCGAGCGAGCAGGAGCACTCGCACGAGCACTGATCGCCGGGTGGGGCCACCGTCCGCCGGTCGCGGTGGGTGGTGGCCCGATCCCTTTTCCGGGTACGCCTTCGGCCTGCTGCGCTGAGAGCGAACAGTGCCCGGACCGGGAGTCTGGCGACCGGCCCAGCGGTTAGTGTCGGACACGACGGTACGGAGAGCGAAGGGCTGCCATGACCGACATGCACATCCCAGCGAAGCCGCTTCGGGCGATCGACGCCCGCGGCGGTGACACCATTGGCAACCTCGACGACTCGGTCTACAACCGGTTGCTCAAGGAGCGGATCGTCTTCCTGGGCAGCGAGGTGACCGACCAGGTCGCCAACCGCATCTGCGCGCAGCTGCTGCTGCTCGCCGCGGAAGACCCGGACCGCGACATCAACCTCTGGATCAACTCGCCCGGTGGCTCGGTCTACTCCGGCATGGCCATCTACGACACGATGCAGTTCATCGACAACGATGTGTCGACCGTGGCGATGGGCATGGCCGCGTCCATGGGCCAGCTGCTGCTCTGCGCGGGTACGAAGGGCAAGCGCTACGCCCTCCCGCACGCCCGGATCATGATGCACCAGCCTTCCGGCGGGATGGGCGGCACCGCCGCCGACATCGCGATTCAGGCCGAGCAGATGCTGTACACCAAGCGGATGTTCCAGGAGCGCGTCGCCTTCCACACCGGTCAGCAGCCGGCGCAGATCGAGGCGGACTCGGACCGGGACCGCTGGTTCACCGCCCAGGAGGCCGTCGACTACGGCTTCATCGACAAGGTGATCACGGGGGCCGCTCAGGTTCCCGAAGGCGCCGGGACCCTGAGCTGATCGAGGAGCAGACGATGACCGACCTGAGCCTGCCGCCCCAGTTCGCGGCCGTGCACAACCGCTATGTTCTGCCGTCGTTCGTCGAGCGCACGTCGTACGGGGTCAAGGAGTCCAACCCGTACAACAAGCTCTTCGAGGACCGCATCATCTTCCTCGGCGTGCAGGTGGACGACGCGTCGGCCAACGACGTGATGGCCCAGCTGCTCACCCTGGAGGGGACGGACCCCGACCGGGACATCATCATGTACATCAACTCGCCGGGTGGCTCCTTCACCGCGATGACGGCGATCTACGACACGATGCAGTACGTCCGGCCGGACATCTCGACGGTCTGCCTCGGCCAGGCCGCCTCGGCCGCCGCGGTGCTGCTCTCGGCGGGCACCCCGGGCAAGCGGATGGCTCTGCCGAACTCGCGCATCATCATCCACCAGCCGGCCACCGAGGGCGGCTACGGGCAGGGCTCGGACATCGAGATCCAGGCCAAGGAGATCCTGCGGATGCGCACCCAGCTGGAGGAGATGCTCTCCCGGCACTGCAACCGCCCGGTCGACCTGGTTCGTAAGGACATCGACCGTGACAAGATCATGACGGCGGAGGAGGCCCGCGAGTACGGGCTTGTCGACACGATCCTCACCAGTCGTAAGAAGGGTCTGTTGGCCGCGAACGCGGCCAGCTGACCGCTACCGGGTCAGAGGTCGGTCGGGCTCGTTGCCGGCCGACCTCTGACACACCCGTTTTGGGGGTCGGAGAAACCTGCGGCAGCGGGTAACGTCGGGTCCGTACCACCTCGCCGGGCGACCGGCGGGCGAGAGAAAGACGGGCGGAGCGTCAGCGTCCGCAGGTCGTGGCCGGGGCTCCGGCCGATGAGTGCAGGGAGAACGTAGGTGGCACGGATCGGTGACGGCGGCGACCTACTGAAGTGCTCCTTCTGCGGGAAGTCGCAGAAGCAGGTCAAGAAGCTCATCGCGGGCCCCGGGGTCTACATCTGCGACGAGTGCATCGATCTCTGCAACGAGATCATCGAAGAGGAGCTGGCCGAGTCCGGTGAGGTGAAGTGGGAAGAGCTTCCCAAGCCGATGGAGATCTGCCAGTTCCTCGACAACTACGTCGTGGGCCAGGAGCAGGCCAAGAAGGCGCTCGCCGTCGCGGTCTACAACCACTACAAGCGGATCCAGGCCGAGGCGGCCAATGCGCCGGGCGCCGGTAACGACGGCGTGGAGTTGGCCAAGTCGAACATCCTGCTGCTCGGTCCGACCGGGTGTGGCAAGACCCACCTGGCGCAGACCCTCGCCCGGATGCTCAACGTCCCCTTCGCCGTCGCCGACGCCACCGCCCTGACCGAGGCTGGCTACGTCGGCGAGGACGTGGAGAACATCCTCCTGAAGCTGATCCAGGCTGCCGACTACGACATCAAGCGGGCCGAGACCGGCATCATCTACATCGACGAGATCGACAAGATCGCCCGCAAGTCGGAGAACCCCTCGATCACTCGTGACGTCTCCGGTGAGGGCGTCCAGCAGGCGTTGCTGAAGATGCTTGAGGGCACTGTCGCAAACGTGCCCCCGCAGGGCGGTCGCAAGCACCCCCACCAGGAATTCATCCAGATCGACACGACGAACGTGCTGTTCATCTGCGGTGGGGCCTTCGCCGGTCTGGATCAGATCATCGAGGCGCGTACGGGGCACGGTGGCACCGGCTTCGGCGCTCGGCTCCGCGCGGTCTCCGACCGCTCCACCGACGACATCTTCAGCCAGGTGATGCCGGAGGACATGCTCAAGTTTGGGTTGATCCCCGAGTTCATCGGCCGGCTGCCGGTGATCACGAGTGTCCGGAGCCTGGACCGCACCGCGCTGGTACGGATCCTCACCGAGCCGCGTAACGCCCTGGTCCGGCAGTACCAACGCCTGTTCGAGCTGGACGGCGTCGAGCTGGAGTTCGAGCGGCCCGCTCTCGAAGCAATCGCCGACCAGGCCATGCTGCGCGGCACCGGCGCTCGTGGGCTGCGCGCCATCATGGAGGAGGTACTGCTCTCCGTGATGTACGAGGTACCCAGCAATCCTGATGCCGCCCGGGTGCTGATCAGCCGTGAGGCGGTACTGGAGAACGTGAACCCGACGATCGTTCCGCGTGAGTTCACGGGTCGCCGTGCCCGGCGCGAGCGCGAGGAGAAGTCCGCCTGATCCCGGCCGCGCCGCGACCGCACGCTGCGGCCGGCCGCCGTCCACCCGTACGCTGGCAGCCATGCGCGTCGCCGTCTGCCAGCTGAACTCCCGGGACGACCGAGAGGCGAACCTCGCCGCTGCGGAGACTCTGATCGATCGCGCCGCCGAGGCCGGCGCGGACCTGGTGCTCCTGCCTGAGTACGTCGACTATCTCGGTCCAGGCGCCGGGATGCCGGCGCCGGAGTCCGTGGACGGCCGGGTGGGCCGGTTCTTCGCCGCCGCCGCGCGCCGGCGCGGGGTCTGGCTGATCGCCGGCTCCTTCCACGAGGCGGGCCCCGACCCGGACCGCACCTGGAACACCACGCTGGTCTTCGACCGTTCCGGCACGCTCGCCGCCTCTTACCGCAAGATCCACCTGTACGACGTGGAGATTCCCGGCCGCGTCTCCTATCGGGAGTCCGCGACAGTGGCCCCCGGGGACCGGCCGGTCGTGGTGGACGTCGAGGGGCTACGGGTGGGCCTGTCCATCTGCTATGACCTGCGCTTCCCCGAGCTCTACCGAGAGCTTGCCACCGTTGGCGCAGCCAACCTGCTGGTGGTGCCGGCGGCCTTCATGATGCATACCGGGAGAGACCATTGGGAGGTGCTGCTGCGGGCCCGCGCGATCGAGAACCAGTGCTTCGTCGCGGCGGCCGGGCAGACAGGTGATCACGAACCCGGCCGGACCTGTTTCGGACGGAGCATGGTGATCGATCCTTGGGGGACGGTGCTCTCTCAGGTGCCCGACGGCCCGGGGCTCGCGGTGACCGACATCGACCTGAGCTGTCTGGACCGGATCCGTGCCGAGCTGCCAAGTCTGGCGAACCGCCGTCTCTGACGCCCTTACCCCTGAAGCAGTACGCCGACCAGCGCGAAGCCGGCGATGGCAGCGGCGGTGATCAGCAGGGCGGTACTCATCCGGGACGGGCCGCGCCGGGCCAGGCGGCCGATCGAGACCAGGACCGCGAAGAGCACAAAAGCCCCGATGAGCAGTTGCCATATCGGTAACAGGAGGCCGAGTAGCGCGTCCTCGGCGAGGACCGGGCTTAGGGGCCGGGACACGTCATCCATGCCAGACACTCTGGCACGTCGGAACCTCTCGTGGTCGTTGGCGCGAAGACCACTCCGCAGCGACCATGCCGATGCGCTGGCCAGTAGGGGGCGAGGCAGCGGGCTGCACCCGACCCGGGTCCGGTCAGCCGAGCCGTTGGACCGGGGCCGTTCGCGCGTCAGGAGAACGCCGGCCCGGCCAGCGTTCGCCGAACCTTGGACGGATATCGATGATGGATGATTTGCCTTCTCCGGGGCGTCCGCGTAGCTTTCCCTCTGCACGCGGGAGGCCGGAGCAAACGGCTGACAACGGGCGCCAGCAACGCGAAGGCCATGTCGACGCGAGGCTGAGGCCGGGCGGTGCGGAGCAACTTTGAAGATGGAGTTGCGATCGCGAAGCCGACCGGGTAAGGTTCTGGAGCCGGCAGGAGCCGGGCGGGTTGTCTTGAGTGATGATCGGCCGGTCTGCGGTTCTCCACGACAGATGCTAGCGCCGAAAGGCGGGCGATGGCGTGGGCCCCGAGCTAGTTACGAGATGCCTGATCTCTCGGGTTGACCTCGAAGCGCGGTTCGGATAGTTTGGAGCGGTTGCCCCGGACGCGGTTTCATCAAGTGAAGCCGAGTTTGGTGTGTGGTTGTTCTTTGAGAACTCAACAGGGTGCTTGATAAGCCAGTGCCAAATTGTTTTATTCCCGGGCTGGCCAGTTTTTCTGGTTGGTTTGGATTCCTTTGGCAACATTTTTGTTGTCGGGATGGATTTTCCTTCAGGTTTTTGTTGGAGAG
>NZ_JBIAYZ010000030.1:0-50058 GCF_042898635.1 Micromonospora sp. NPDC000442
TTGGCGCGGGTTACTCCGCCCCCCCCCCCCCCAATAATCGCGTCCGCGCCCCGCCCAAACGGCAAAAACAAAAACCCCCCCCCCCGCCCCCCCCCCCCCCGCCCGGGGGGCCCGGCCCCCGTCCGTACACCCGTCCCGCAACGGGCCACGGCGGGCCGGTAGTGGGGCCACAGCGGGCCGCCGCGGCGACATCGGACAGGCGTTGACGGATCCGGCTCCGGCCGGCCACTGGTCTGAAACACCGCCGTGGAACACTCCGAACGGAGGTGGTCGAAATGGCCCTGGTCCGGCCGGAAAATCCGCAGCAGGCACGGTTGGTCCGGTTACTACGGGACGAAGGTCCCCGCTCGCGGGTGGAGCTGGGTGACCTGCTGGGCCTGTCCCGGACGGCGCTCACCACCGAACTCGACCGGCTCACCGCCCGTGGGCTGGTCGAGACCGCCGGGCCGGCGGCCTCCCGGGGCGGACGCCGGTCGTCGCTGCTGCGCCTCTCCGGCGGCGTACGCTTCGCCAGCGTGGTGGTCGCCACCGACCGGGTCACCGTCGCGATCACCGACGGTGAGCTGAACGTGCTGGCCGAGACCGGCGAGGTGGCGGACGTACGCGACGGGCCGGAGCCGGTGACCGGCCGGGCCGTCGAGCTGGTCGACAAGCTCCGCGCTGAGCTGGGCGTCACCGAGCTCACCGGGGTCGGCGTCGCCCTTCCCGGGCCGGTCGACGGCGGCACCTCCACCGCGCCGGCCGTCCTGCCCCGTTGGCAGCGCTTTCCGGTGCGCGACGCGTTCGCCGCCGAGCTCGGCTGCCCGGTGTTGGTCGACAATGACGCCAACGTGCTCGCCCTGGGCGAACGGCACGCCGGCATCGGCCGCACCGTCGAGGATTTCCTCTACCTGAAGCTCGGCACGGCGATCGGCTGCGGGCTGGTGCTCGGCGGATCGCTCTACCGGGGGGCGACCAGCAGCGCCGGCGACATCGCCCACCTACCGCTCGGCGAGGAGGGGCCACCCTGCGCCTGCGGAGAGGCCGGTTGCCTCGAGGCGTACTGCGGGGATGTCGGGTTGGTCCGGGCGGCGCTGGCGGTTGCCCGGACGGATCGCTCCCCGGTGCTGGCCGCGCGCCTGGCCGCGGCGGGCACGCTCACCGTCGCGGACGTGGTCGCGGCCGCCACCGCCGGGGACCCGGCCACCCAGCTGCTGGTCCGCGATGCCGCCCGTCGGCTCGGTCGGGTGCTGGTGGGCCTGGTCAGCTTCTTCAACCCCGGCATGGTCGTGATCGGTGGGGCACCCGACGGGCTCGGGCACCTGCTGCTCTCCGAGATCCGTGGCGTGGTCTACCGACGCTCGGCGCCGCTGGCCACCGGCACCATGCCGATCGTCCTGTCCGACCTGGCGGGCCGGGCCGCCGTGGTGGGCGCGGCCTACCTGGCCAGCGAGCACGTCTTCAGCGCCGGCTGACCACGGAGATGCCCGGGGGCCGGCTGCGGGCCGCCCCCCGGGCATCCGTACGGTTTCAGTCCTTGCTGCTGAACGCCGCGTCGAAGGCGGCGGACGGTGCGTCGAAGGCGAGCCGGCGGACGAACTGGAGCGCTTCCGGGGCGCCGACCAGCCGGTCCATCCCGGCGTCCTCCCATTCAATGGAGATCGGCCCGGAGTAGCCGATCGCGTTCAGCGCCCGGAAGCAGTCCTCCCAGGGCACGTCGCCGTGGCCGGTGGAGACGAAGTCCCAGCCGCGGCGCAGATCCGCCCAGGGCAGGTGCGAGGCCAGCCGACCGCGACGGCCGTCGCCGGTACGCACCTTCGCGTCCTTGCAGTCGACGTGGTAGATCCGGTCGGCGAAGTCGAAGATGAAGTTCACCGGGTCGAGCTCCTGCCAGACGAAGTGCGACGGGTCCCAGTTCAGCCCGAACGCGGGCCGGTTCCCGATCGCCTCCAGCGTCCGCTTCGTCGTCCAGTAGTCGTACGCGATCTCGCTCGGGTGCACCTCGTGGGCGAAGCGCACCCCGACCGCGTCGAAGACGTCGAGGATCGGGTTCCACCGGTCGGCGAAGTCCTGGTAGCCGCGCTCGATCATCTCTGGCGGCACCGGCGGGAACATCGCCAGCGTGTGCCAGATCGACGAGCCGGTGAAGCCGACGACGGTGTCCACGCCGAGCTTCGCCGCCGCACGGGCGGTGTCCTTGATCTCCTCGGCGGCCCGCTGGCGTACCCCTTCGGGCTCGCCGTCGCCCCAGATCCGGGCGGGCAGGATGCCCTGGTGTCGTTCGTCGATCGGGTGGTCGCAGACCGCCTGGCCGACCAGGTGATTGGAGATCGTGAAGACCTGGAGGTTGTGCTTGGCGAGCGTCTCCCGCTTGCGTTCGACGTACGAGTCGTCGGCCATGGCCTTGTCGACCTCGAAGTGGTCGCCCCAGCAGGCGATCTCCAGGCCGTCGTAGCCCCACTCGGCGGCGAGCCGGCACACCTCGTCGAACGGAAGGTCGGCCCACTGGCCGGTGAACAGCGTGATCGGTCGCGCCATGTGTCCTTTTCCCCTGTCGTGTTGGGGATTCCGTTACCTGCGGGACCGGGGCGAGGGATGACCGGATGCGGCGGCCCCGACGATGCACCGGTGGACGCGGTCGCGCCTGGGGCCGACGGGTTGCGCCTCCCGTCGACTCACCGGCCACCTCGCGGTCGCCGTCTCTCACTCTAGGCGGGCGGCGCGCGGTAGGAAAGTGCCCCGGTGCGACGGGCGACCGTCGCACCGGGGCGTGCCCTTTGTTCGGTTACGGCAGGACCCAGCGCTGGTTGGCGCCGGTGTGGCAGGTCCACAGGTGCACGGCCTGCCCGTCGGCGGAGCTGTTGTTCGACACATCCAGACACTTGCCCGAGTTCGGGTTACGCAACGTGCCGTTGGACTGCGCCGACCAGTTCTGGGCCCCACTGCCGTTGCAGGTCCACAACTGGATCTTCGTGCCGTCGGCCGAGCCGGCACCGTTGACGTCCAGGCACTTACCCAACGCCCGGATCGTCGAATTCGGCGTCACCGTCCACGTCTGCGCCGCCGAGCCGTTGCAGGTGTAGATCTGAATCTGCGTACCATCGGCCGTGCCCGCGTTACGCACATCCAGACACTTACCGGCCAGGCCGGTGATCCGGCCGGTGCGGACGTCACCGCCCGGCGGCGGCTCCGAGCCGCCGAGTTCCTTGATCCGGATGTTGCGGAAGGACACGTCGTCGCCGGTGCCGTGGTTCTGGATACCGATGTGGCCGGCGAGCGACCGGACCGGGTCGGTGTTGGTGAAGTCGTTGATCTTCGAACCGTTCAGGAAGACCTGGAGGCGCTCCCCCTCCACCAGCAGCTCGTAGGTGTTCCACTCCCCCGCCGGGTTCAGCGCGGCGTCCCGGGCGGCGAGGTCGGCGGACTTGAAGCCGTAGACCGCGCCGGTGGTCCGGTCGGCGGCGTCGGTGGGGTCGATCTGCACCTCGTAGCCGTTGTTGATGGCGGAGTTCGGGTCGTTCGACGGTGGGAAGCCGATGAAGACACCGGAGTTGTCGTCCCCGGCCACCCGCCAGTCCAGCTTCAGCGAGTAGTTGGTGAACTGCTTGGCGCTGTGCCAGAACAGTCCCATCCCGCCGACGGAGGTCAGCGTGGCGTCGGAGTTGCTGAAGCTGCCCGGCCCGGCCTGGGACCAGCCGCTGGTGGAGCCGTTGTAGAGGGTGGTGTAGCCGGTCTCCGGCCGGCAGTCGGCCTTGGTGCGGCCGGCCGCGTACCGGATGCCGCCGAGCAGGTGCGCCCGGAAGGCCGGCTCGGCGTACGACGCCTGGGTGTGGCCGCCGCCGGTGTAGAAGGACCGGCCGCCGCTGTATGTCTTGCACCAGGCGATCGGGTGGTCGGCACCCATCACACCGCCCGAGTACGTCGATTCGTTGAGGTTGGCCAGCACCCGCGCGTTGGCCCGGGGGTTGCTCTGGAAGTCGTACCACTCGTCGGTGCGGACCCAGTTCTGCGGCAGGTGGGCGGTGGCCGCGTGGGCCCGGTTCTCCACCCGGACGGTGGCCTGCTGGATGGCCGGGTGGGAGCGGAAGTACGCCCCGACCAGGTTGCCGTAGAAGGACCAGCCGTACTCGGTGTCGGCGGCGGAGTGCACGCCGACGTAGCCGCCACCGGAGCCGATGTACGACTCGAACGCGCTCTGCTGGCTGTTGTTGAGCACGTCGCCGGTGGTGTTGAGGAAGATCACTGCCTCGTACTGGGCGAGGTTGCCGGTGGTGAAGACGGCGGCGTCCTCGGTGGCGGTCACGGTGAAGCTGTTCGCCGCGCCCAGGTCACGGATGGTCTGGGTGCCCACGGCGATGGAGTCGTGCCGGAAGCCGGCCGTCTTGGAGAAGACCAGCACGTCGTACGGGGTGTCGGCGGCGCTGGCGGGGGTGGCCGGGGTGGTGCAGGCGAGTACGGCGAGGGCGGCGGTGGCCAGGCCGACGGTGGTTCGGAGGAGTCTGCGCATGTCGCTCTCCCAACGATTGGTGGTGTCAGGAGGGGCCCCTGTTTCCAACACTAGGCGTTGACGAGGGCCCCTCCTCGGATCAGGGCAGGACCCAGCGCTGGTTGGCGCCGGTGTGGCAGGTCCACAGGTGCACGGCCTGCCCGTCGGCGGAGCTGTTGTTCGACACATCCAGACACTTGCCCGAGTTCGGGTTACGCAACGTGCCGTTGGACTGCGCCGACCAGTTCTGGGCCCCACTGCCGTTGCAGGTCCACAACTGGATCTTCGTGCCGTCGGCCGAGCCGGCACCGTCGATGTCCAGGCACTTGCCGAATGCCCGGATCGTCGAGTTCGGCGTCACCGTCCACGTCTGCGCCGCCGTACCGTTGCAGGTGTAGATCTGAATCTGCGTACCGTCGGCCGTGGCCGCGTTACGCACATCCAGACACTTACCGGCCAGACCCACGATCGGACCGGTTCCGCCCGTGCCACCGCTGCCGGTGGTGAAGGCGAACGAGTCGAGGTCGTAGAGCGAACCGGTGCCGGTGCCCGCGAAGGTCAGGTAGAGCGTGGTGGTGCCGGACGGCGGGTTGCTGATGGTGCCGGTGACCGTGGTGAAGGTGTCCCAGGCGCCGGTCACCGGGACGGTGGCCGAGCCGAGCACGGTGCCGGTGGCCGAGCCGGCGCGCACCTGGAGGGTGCCGCCGGAGCCGGCCGAGGAGACCCGGGCACTGAACGATGTCACGTTGTTGATCCGGTACGGCTCGAACGCGATCCAGTCGCCGTTGTTGATGTTTCCGACGGTCTTGCCGCCCTCGGCGGCCGCCTTGTCGAAGGTGGCGATGCCGGAGGAGGTCTTGTAGTGCTCGGCCTGCCGGCTACGGGGTTGGAGGGTGTGCTGGGTGTGGGTGGTGAGCCCGCCGGCATCGGTGTACTCGGCGTCGAAGATGGCGAAGATGTTCGCCGCGTAGTCGTGCTCCCCGTCCACCGGGATCGTGATCGAACCGGAGCAGCCGTTCTGCGAGGTGATCTGGTGTCCGTGGCTGTCGTGGCCCAGCACGTAGGTCATCTTGACCTTGGTGCAGTCGATGGTGCCGTCCTCCGGGTCGGTCACCGTGATGCTGAACGGCACGGTGTCGCCGAAGGAGAACAGCGATCCGTTGACCGGGCCGTTGATGGTGACCGTCGGGGCGGTGTTGCCGACCCGGATCTGCACGCTCGCGGTGCCGGTCGCGCCCTGCGGGTCGCGCACGGTCAGGGTGGCGGTGTAGCTGCCGTTGGCGGTGTACGTCTTGCTCGGGTTGGCCGCCGTCGAGGTGGTGCCGTCGCCGAACGCCCACGAGTAGGTCAACGCCCCACCCTCCGGGTCCGACGACCCGGCCGAGGAGAAGTTCACGGTCAACGGGGCGACCCCCGAGGTCCGGTTCGCCGAGGCCACCGCCGTCGGTGCGCGGTTGCCGCCGCCGACGTAGTCGTACCGGTAGACGGCCGAGTTGGCGTCGCCGTTGAAGTAGCCGGTGCCGTAGTCCAACACGTAGAGCGCACCGTCCGGGCCGAAGGCCATGTCCATGACCTGCTTGCCGTTCCAGGGGAAGGTGTCGATGGTGCCCACCGAGCCGTCGCCGTTGACATGGATCGGCTTGATCCAGCCCCGACCGAACTCACCGGCGAAGAAGAGCCCGTCGAAGCTCTGCGGCCACTTGGTCGTTGACGTCGACGCCGCGTTGTAGCGGTAGACCGGGCCGCCGCTCGGCGACTCGGAGCCACCGCCGAACTCCGGCGGGCTGCCGGCGTCACCGGCGTAGCGGATCCAGGACGGCTTGGCAGCCGGCAGAGTGGTCAGGCCGGTGTTACGGAACGAGTTGTTGGTCGCGCCGCCGGTGCAGTTGTACTTCGGCCCGGCGGTGTTGTTGGCGAAGTTCCACTCGGCGTACGTCTCGTTGCTGGTGTTGGTGCCGGTGCAGTACGGCCAGCCGTAGAAGCCGGGCCCGGTGACCCGGTTGAACTCCACCTGACCGCTGGGGCCACGCGCGGAGGTGGAACCCGCGTCCGGCCCGTAGTCGCCGACGTAGACGATGCCGGTGGCCTTGTCGACGCTCATCCGGAACGGATTGCGGAAGCCCATCGCGTAGATCTCGGGCCGGGTCCGGGCGGTGCCCGGGGCGAACATGTTGCCGGCTGGGATCGAGTACGACCCGTTGGCGTTGACCTTGATCCGCAGGATCTTGCCGCGCAGGTCGTTGGTGTTGGCGGCGCTGCGCTGCGCGTCGTACGCCGGGTTGCGGTTGGTCCGCTCGTCCAGCGGCGAGTAACCGCCCGAGTCGAACGGGTTCGTGTCGTCGCCGGTGGACAGGTACAGGTTGCCCGCGGCGTCGAAGTCGATGTCGCCGCCGACGTGGCAGCAGATGCCCCGGTCGGCGGGCACGTCGAGGACATCGACCTTGCTGGACTGGTTGAGCGTGAAGTCGGCGTTAAGGGTGAACCGGGACAGCCGGTTTACTCCCTGCCAGGCGGAGAAATCGCTGGCGGTGGCCGGCGCGTCGCCGCTCGGGGTGGACAGCGGCGGTGCGTAGTAGAGGAAGATGTGCCGGTTGCTGGCGAAGTTCGGGTCGACGCCGATGCCCTGCAAACCCTCCTCGTCGTGGGTGTAGACCGGTACGGTACCGATCACGGTCGTGGTGCCGGCCGCGTCGGTGCGACGCACCGTGCCGTTGCGGGCGGTGTGCAGGACCGAGCGGTCCGGCAGCACCGCGAGGGTCATCGGTTCACCGACCTCGGCCACTCCCTTGGCGAGGGTGACCTGCTGGAAGTCGCTGGCGACGATGGGGTGGGCGCGGGCCGGGGTCGGGCCGGCGATGGCAATGGTGCCGGCTGTGACGACCAGGAGCAGCGCCGAGGCGCTGGTGGACCACCGTGCGGGGTGGTGGGTGGTGCGCATGGTGGACATCGCAGTGCTGTCCCTTCCTGACGAGTGCTTCTGCCAGGGCGGGGCGCGCGCCGTCGCGCCGGATGCCGTAGCGGGGGTGCCGAGGGGGTCCCGCGCCGCCGGTTCACCTCGACGAAACATTTCGGTGCTAGCGACGACACTAAGCGTCATTCGTCTATATGTCTATATCTTCTGCCTGCCGGATACAGACTTTCGTCAGTTCGGTCAAAAGCCGCCCGGTGTTGCGCTGCCACGGCGGTGCTCAGCGCTGGCGGTCGATGGCCTGGGCGGCCAGCTCCATCAGGGCGGTCCGGCTCTCCGCGGTCACCTCGGTGTGTTCCAGCGCCGCCAGCCCGGCCTCGGCGCGGACCTGGATCATCTGCTCGATCTTCCTCCGGGCGCCGGTGCACTCGATGATCTCGCGCAGCTCGGCGGCGCCCTCGGCGTCCAGGTCGGGATTGCCGAACAGCTCGCGCAGCCGGGCCCCCTGCGCCCGGTCGGCGGCGTCGCGGGCCAGCGCCATCATCACCGTCGGTTTGCCCTCGCGCAGATCGTCCAGAACGGACTTGCCGGTGACCGCCGGGTCACCGAAGACCCCCAGCACGTCGTCGCGGAGCTGGAAGGCGTCCCCGAGCGGGTCGCCGAACTCGGCCAGCGCGTCCAGCAGCTCGACGGGTGCACCCGCCAGCGCGGCGCCAATCTGCAACGGCCGGGTGACCGTGTAGCGGGCCGCCTTCATCCGGATCACCGTGAGCGCGCTGGCCACCGAGCCGTCGCCCACCCCGGAAACCAGGTCGAGATACTCCCCCGCGATCACCTCGGTACGCATCAGCGCGAACACGGCGTACCCCTGGTGCACCTGGTCGGGGGTCAGCCCGCACTCGTGGAACATCTGATCCGACCAGGCGGCGCAGAGGTCACCACAGAGCAGGGCGGTGTTACGTCCGTACGCCTCGGGGTCGCCCCGCCAGGACGAGCGGGCGTGCAGGTCGGCGAAGATCCGGTGCACCGAAGGCTCCCCCCGGCGGCGGTCGCTGCCGTCCAGGATGTCGTCGTGGATCAGCGCGAAGGCGTGGAACAGCTCCAGCGCGGCGGCGGCGACCACGATCGGCGTGCCGTCCGGGCCACCCGCGCCCCGCCAGCCCCAATAGCAGAACAGTGGTCGCAGGCGCTTGCCACCGGCCAGCACGAAGCGGTGCAGCGTGGTGAAGACGCCCCGTGGTGCGCCGTCCGGCCAGTCCGGATCCTGCCGGTCGAGGAAGGCGGTCAGCTCGGCGTCGAAGCGGGCCCGCAGCCCGGCCGAATCGACAGGTGCCTCGGCAACCGTCACCGTCCCTCCATTCCGGCCAGTTCCAGCAGCAGCCCCTTCACCTCCGTGGCCGCTATCCGGTCCCGGGCCACCGACGCGTCGGAGCAGAGCAGCACCGGTCCGTCGGCCGGATCGGCGGGCAGCCGTCCGTGTGAGCCCCGGACCGCGCGTGCGCCGGCATCCAACCCGACCACGTTCATCAGGTACCGCATCCCGAGCTTCTTGCGGGCCAGCGCGACCGCGGCCCGGCGCTTCGCCGCGCCCGGCCCGGCCGGGTCGAAGAGCAGCTCCGCCGGGTCGTACCCGGGCTTGCGGTGGATCTCCACCAGCCGGGCGAAGTCGGGCGCACGCGCGTCGTCCAGCCAGTAGTAGTACGTGAACCAGGCGTCCGGCTCGGCCACCAGCACCAGCTCACCGGCGCGCGGATGGTTCAACCCGTGGGCCGCCTTGCCGTCGACGCCGAGCACCTCGGCCACCCCGGGCAGCCCGGCGCAGAGCTTCGCCACCGCCGGCACGTCGGCCGGGTCGCGCACGTACACGTGGGCGACCTGATGGTCGGCGACCGCGAAGGCGCGGGACGTCCACGGGTCGAGGTACTCCATGCCCGCCTGGGTGTGCACCCGCAGCAGCCCCTCGGCGCGCAGCAGCCGGTTGACGTCCACCGGCCGGGACACCTCGGTGATGCCGTACTCCGACAGCACCACCACCGTCGCGTCGCGGGCCTGCGCGGCGTCGAGCAGCGGTGCGAGCACACCGTCCAGCTCGGCCGCCGCGGCCGCGGCGCGGGGCGAGGACGGGCCGAAGCGTTGCAGGTCGTAGTCCAGGTGCGGAACGTAGACCAGGGTCAGGTCGGGCGAGGACTCGGCGAGGATCTGCTCGGCCGCCCGGCAGATCCAGCGCGACGACGGCAGGCCCGCACCCGGCCCCCAGTAGGTGAACAGCGGAAAGGTGCCGAGCCGGTCGGTGAGCGCATCGTGCAGCTGCGGCGGGTCGGTGTAGCAGTCCGGCTCCTTGCGACCGTCGGCGTAATAGACCGGTCGCGGGGTGACCGTCCAGTCCACGTCCGCGCCCATCGCGTACCACCAGCAGACGTTCGCCACCGTGTAACCGGGCCGGGCGCGGCGCGCGGCCTGCCACAGTTTCTCCCCGCCGACGAGCGCGTTGTGCTGCCGCCAGAGCAGCACCTCGCCGAGGTCCCGGAAGTACCACCCGTTGCCGACGATGCCGTGCTCGGCGGGGAGGGCTCCGGTGAGGAAGGTGGACTGCACCGAGCAGGTCACCGCCGGCAGCACGGTGCCCAACTCGGCGCGGAACCCGGTGTCGGCGACCGCGCGCAGCCGGGGCATGTGCGCCAGCAACCGGGGGGTCAGCCCCACCACGTCGAGCACCACCAGCTGTCGACCCGCGCTCACGGGATCACCGCCTTTGTTCGCGACTGCGGGGCTCGCAACACCGGCTCACTCCTCGCGCTCACGGGATCACCGCCTTTGTTCGCGACTGCGGGGCTCGCAACACCGGCTCACTCCTCGCGCTCACGGGATCACCGCCTTGTCGGTCGGGGTCAGCCCGAGGGCGACCAGCTCGTCCCGGGTGAAGGCCAGTTCGGCCGCGATCCCGGCGGCCAGCTCCGCGTCGGTGCGCGGGCGTCGCGCAGCCGGCAACACCCCCCAGGTGTACGTCTCGACGTCGAGGTGGTCGCAGCCGGCGTCGGCACCGGCGAAGAGCGCGGCCAGCGCGGCGCGCAGCACCGGCAGGGTCGAGCCCAGCGGTGGTTCGGGTGGGGCGTGCAGTGGCACGTGGTAGTGCACCCGCCACGGCCCGGGCAGCGCGGCGTCCAGGGCGACGTCGAGGTCGTCGGCCGCCCAGCTCGGATCCGCCGGATCGGCGCCCTGCGGCCCGCCTCCCGATACGACGCCGGTGGCCGCGGTCGGTGCGGCGCCGGTGGCGGCGGCGCAGCCGGCGGTGCGGGTCTGGTGCAGGAAACGCGGCTCGACCCAGCGGCGCAGGGCGGCGGCGTCAGCGGTCGGGTCGGCCGCCTCCAGCGCGGCGGACACCTGCACCTTGACCACCGGCAGGCCGGCGACGGCCAGCCGCTCCAGGGCGGCGGCGGGCTCCTCCCAGGCGCAGGCGAGGTGGGCCAGATCCAGGCAGATCCCGAGGCGATCGGTGTCCATTCCGGACAGGGCGGCGACGGCCTGCGGGGTGCTCTCCACCACGCAGCCGGGCTCCGGCTCGAAGCCGACCCGCACCGGCCGACCGGTGTCCCGCTCGACGGCGGCGAGTCCGGTGGCGAGCCGGTCGAGCCGTCGACGGGCGGCGTCCGCCCGAGTGCGGTCCCACGGCGCCCGCCAGGCCAGCGGCAGGGTGGAGACCGAGCCACGGGCGGCGTCGTCGGGTAGCAGGTCGGCAAGTACCCGGGCCAGGTCGAGGGTGTACCCGAGCCGGTCGTCAGTGGTCCAGTCCGGTCGGTACACCGCCCCCTTGACCACGGGCGCCTGGAAGGCGGCGTACGGGAAACCGTTGAGGGTGACCACCTCCAGCCCGCGTACGGTCAACTCGGTGCGCAACCGGCGGCGGGCGGCCGGGTCGGCGGCCAGTTCGGCGGCGACCGGGGCGGCCAGCCACAGGCCCAGCCCGAGTGGATCGGCGCCGAGCGTCTCGCGGACCGGCACCGCGTAGGTGTCCAGTTGGGCGACGATGCCGGCGAGGTCCTCGGCGGGGTGCACGTTTGTGCAGTATCCGAGGTGGACGGTGCGCCCGCCGGTGTGCCGCAGCCGCATCAGCTGCCGCCGCGCAGGATCGAGTTGCCGGCGAAGGTCGGCTCCGCGAGGTCGTCGTCGGTCAGGTCGAGCCGCCCGGACTGCCCGTAGAACTCGACCGGGTTGCGCCAGAGCACCCGGTCGACGTCGTCGTCGGTGAACCCGGCGCGCAGCATCGCCTCGCCGGTGGCCCGGGTGAGCAGCGGGTCGGAGCGTCCCCAGTCGGCGGCCGAGTTGACCAGCACCCGTTCGGTCCCGTACGCCTTGAGCAGCTCGACCATTCGCGGCGGCGACATCTTGGTGTCCGGGTAGATGGAGAAGCCGAGCCAGCAGCCGGTGTCCCGGACCAGTTTCACGGTCATCTCGTTGAGATGGTCGAGCACCACCCGCTCCGGCGCGATCCCGGACTCGGCGACCACGGCCAGGCTACGCTCGACACCCCGGGCCTTGTCCCGGTGCGGGGTGTGCACCATCGCCGGCAGGTCGTGCGCCACGGCCAGGGCGAGCTGGGCGGCGAAGGCGTCGTCCTCCTCGGGGGTCATCGAGTCGTACCCGATCTCGCCGACCGCCACCACGCCGTCCTTCTCCAGGTAGCGGGGCAGTTCGTCGAGCACGGGCCGGCAACGCCTGTCGTTGGCCTCCTTCGGGTTCAGCGCGATCGTGGCGTGATGGCGGATCCCGAACTGCCCCGCCCGGAACGGCTCCCAACCGACCAGGGAGTCGAAGTAGTCGGTGAACGAGCCGACGTTGGTGCGCGGCTGGCCCAGCCAGAACGCCGGTTCCACCACCGCCCGGACGCCGGCTGCGGCCATCCGCTCGTAGTCGTCGGTGGTACGGGACGTCATGTGGATGTGCGGGTCGAAGATCCGCATCACACCTCCCTGGGCTGGGGCTGGCTGGCGGCGGTGAGCCGATCCAGCAGTTCGGCGGCGTCGGCGGGCATGCTCCGGCCGGCGGCCCGGCGCTCGGCGGCCAGCGCGGCGAGCATCGCCGCCAGTTCCTGGTCCGCGCGGGCGTCGAGGTCGGTCACCACCGCCAGCGGCACGCCGGTGAAGACGCACTTGAGCACCGCCTGCCGCCAGGCCGGCGGGTCGAGGTGGCGGGCGTACGGGCCGAGGGCCGCGGCGACCAGCCGGGTGTCGTTGGTGCGGATCGCGTCGTGCAGCAGTGGCAGCCCGGCCGCGCCGATCGGCAACAACGGCAGCGCCTTGAGCACGGCCCGCTTCTCGGCGGCGTCCCCGGTGCGGTAGAGCACCTCGGCCTGCTGGGCATGACCGGTGGGCAGGCTGGCCAGCAGCAGTGCCCGGGCCGCCTCGTCGGCGGTCCAGCCGGGCAGCTCGGGCAGGTCGTGTCGGCCGCAGCGGCGGCCGGCCGCCGGGAAGAACCGCGCGATGGTGGTGGGTTCGGCCGCGACGCGGTCCAGGGCCGTGGCCAACCA
Source organism: Micromonospora sp. NPDC000442 (assembly GCF_042898635.1). NCBI lineage: Bacteria > Bacillati > Actinomycetota > Actinomycetes > Micromonosporales > Micromonosporaceae > Micromonospora > Micromonospora sp. NPDC000442. The sequence continues at coordinate 12,898 of NZ_JBIAYZ010000030.1, forward strand.
GTCCGGATCGGGTACGCCCCGCAGGGCCGCCCGCAGCTCGTCCACTGTCATCGCGTCTCCTCCCTCGTCCGCCGCCGTCGACGGCCGTGGCGGTGGCACCGCGTGCGTCCTTTGCTCTGCTTCACTCCACGCGTCGGTCGTTGTCCGGATAGCGGACGCCTGGTGGTGCGCCGGTTGAAGCAGAGCAAAGGACGTGCCCCGAGGCGGCGGTGCGCAGGAAATCCAGCGAGCGGGCGGCGACGGTGGGCGCGGCGTGCGAGTGCCGGGGCAGTTCCACCGCCGCCAGGCCCCGGTAGCCGATCTCGCGCAGCGCGGCCAGCACCGGCGGAAAGTCGATCTCGCCGACACCGAACTCCAGGTGTTCGTGCACACCCCGCCGCATGTCGTCGATCTGCACGTTGACCAGGTGCGCGGCGACGTCACGGACACAGTCGGGCACCGACTGCGGCTCCAGACACCGGCAGTGTCCGATGTCGAGGGTGATGCCGAGGTGGGCCGGCGAGCCGAGGGCGGCGTGCAGGCGGCGCCAGTCGGCGATGTCCTCGACCAGCATGCCCGGCTCCGGTTCGAACCCCAGCGTGACCCCGACGGCCTCGGCCGCCTCGATCACGGTGGCACAGCCGGCGACCAGGCGGTCCCAGGCCACCGCCGGCGTGACCGTATCCGGCCGGACGCCGGCCCAGAACGAGACCGCCTCGGCGCCGAGGTCCGCGCCGATCGCCACCGCGCGGCGCAGGAACTCGATCCGGAGCGTGGGGTCGTCGTGCAGCAGCGTCGGGGCGTGCTTGTGCCAGGGGTCCAGCAGGAATCGCGCGCCGGTCTCGATCACCAGGCCGAGCCCGAGTTCGGCCAGTCGGCGAGCGACGGCGTCGACGCGCCCCGCCAGGGCGGGCGCGAACGGGTCGAGGTGGTCGTGGTCCAGAGTGAGCGCGACACCGGCGTAGCCGAGGTCGGCGATGACCGCGAGCGCGTCGTCGAGGCGGTGGTTGGCGAAGCCGTTGGTCCCGTACCCGAACCGCAGTCCGTCGGGGGGCCTGGCGATGCCGGCGGACGTCATGTCGGTGAGACCTTCCGGGCCAGCCGCCGGCCCAGCGGTGCGGCCGCCGCCACCGCCAGTCCGAGCAGGCCCGACCCGGCGCGGGCGGTCAGCGCCCCCTGCAACGCGGGCAGGCCGGTGATGCCGGCGCCGACCGCCGCGCGGACCCGCGCCGCGGTGGGCTCGGCCGCCACCCGCGCCTGAGCGGTGCCGTAACGGGCGGCGTACCAGGCGGCGAGGACGGCGGGCAGCGCCACCGCCACGGTGCCGAGGGCACGCCGACCGTTCCCGACGTCGACGGTTCGCCGACCGTCGGTGCGGACGGCAGGGGCACGCCAGGCGGGCTCCGCCGGACCACCGGTCCGGGTGACGCTCGCGGTGAGTCGCCGACCGGGCGGGACGGCGGCGCTCGCCGCGACCAGGGCGGTGCCGGCGAGGGTGCGCAGCGGCAGGGCGCAGTCGGTGCCGCTGACCTCCCGACGGGACAGCGCGGTGACGGTCCAGGTGTGCGCGGCGACGGTGACCGCCGCCGGCAACGCCCGCGCCGTCCGACCTCCGGCGGCACCGAGCAGCACGTCCAGCCCCCGACAGGTGGCCATCATGGCGGGCCCCACGGCGGTGTTCTTGGCCGCGAGGTCGTACCCCCAGACGGCGGCGGCCAGCGGCAACGCGACAGCGGTGGCCCGCCGGCCACCGGCCGCGGCGGCGAGCCCGACACCGGCGGCGGTGAGACCGGCGGCAAGGCCGACCGCGAGGCCGGGACTGACCCGGCCGCTCGGTATCGGCCGCTCGGGGCGTTCCACCGCGTCCAGTTCGCGGTCGGCCCAGTCGTTGGCGGCCATGCCGGCCCAGTACAGCAGCACCGACGCGGCGGCGAGGGCGGGGGTACGCGGACCGAGCGCGCCCGCCGCGGCGGCACCGGCGACCACGTCCCCGGGTACCGAGAGCGCGGCCGGGGCGCGGACCAGCTCGGCCAGGTCAGCCACGCGAGGCATCGGTGTCTCCGGCGTCCAGGCTGCCAGCGAACGCGCACAGCCGCGTCCATTGGTCGGCCAGCGAGTGGGTCCCGGTGCCCAGCGGATCCTTGAAGAAGAAGGCCAGGTCGGTCAGCGGCCCGGTGTGGCCGGCGGCGTGCGCGGCGGCGGTGAGCCGGGCCAGGTCGAGCACGAGCGGGGCGGCCAGCGCCGAGTCGCAGCCGTGCCAGGTGAACTCCAGCCGCATCCCGGTGCCCAGGAACCCGGCGAAGGTGATCAGATCCCAGGCGGTCTTGAAGTCACCGAGTTCCTCGACGTACCCGATCCGGGTGTCGCCCTGCGGCAGGTAGCCGAGCGTCTCCCCGAGCACCCGTTGCTTGCTGCGTACCTTCGCGGCGTTGGCGTCGGGGTGGGCCAGGGTGGCACCGTCGCCGCCGCCGAGCAGGTTGAGCCCGGACCAGGACCGGACGGTGAGGTGGCGCATCGCGAACATCGGGGCGAGCACCGACTTGAGCAGGGTCTCCCCGGTCTTGCCGTCGTGGCCGGCGTACGGCACGCCGCGGCGGTCGGCCAGCGCGGTCAGCGCCGGCAGCCGCAGGCCGGTCGACGGGGTGAAGTCGACGTACGGGCAGTCCGCCGCGACGGCCGCGTACGCGTAGAGCGAGCTGGGTGGCAGCACCTCGTCGGGACCGGCGAGGGCGGCCCGCAGCGCGTCCGGGTCGGCGTGCCCGGGATGCGGTCGGGGAGCCGGTTCGGTCGCGGCGACGTTGACCACCACCACCCGGGCCAGCTCGTGTCGCTGCCGGAAGGCGGTGAGATCGCGGACGAGCGCGGCGGCCCGGTCGGCCTGGGTCCCGGCGGTGGGTGCCGGGCGTAGTTCCCGCTCCACGGCGGCCAGTTCCTCGGGCAGCGCGGCGACCAGGCGGGCCGGCAGTACACCGGCGTCAGCGAGCGCCTCGGCGCGCTTGGCGATCGGGGTGGCGACCACGTCGTGGCCGCCGAAGACCAGGTCGGCGAAGGCCGGCAGGGCGGGGCTGTTGACTCCGGGCAGTTCGGTGACGCAGCCGGTCGGCCCGGTCAGCCCGGCGCGCAGCGCGAGTGCCCCGACGATGCTGGTGGTCGCGACCGAGCCACGCGCCCCCACCAGCCAGACACCTGTACGCATAGCGCTCCTTCCGGTGCCCGAGAAACCGACATACATCGATTGAATCTTGATATCAGGAAAAAGCTGAAAAAGATACGGGTTGGGCCGATGCGCCCCGTCCGCCGCCCGCTCCGGTGGGTACTCGCCGGCCGACGCCGAGGTCGGCGGCGACGACGTCGGGCCGGCGTACCGGGTGGGTCGGTCGGACGGGGCTGGCAGGCAGGGACAGTCGGCGTCTCGCCCCTGCCTCCCCCGCATCCGGCCCGGTCAGGACGACGATGTCCCGATCGGACGACTCGTCGGACGCGGTCCGCCTGGCGGCGGGAGTCTCCAGGTGGACGGTCGGTGGACTGGTCGGTGGGCGGCGGCCCTCCGGTGCTGCCGGGGAATCCCGGTCCGGCCGCACCGGAGGAACCGCATTGCTCGTGCCGCCGGTCGCCCGGTGGCACGACCTCCGGACCCGACCCGTACCGGCCACGGGGCGCAACCGTGGCCGGCCCTCGCCGGTCGGCTCCGGAGGTGGTTCAGGCGGCGACCGGTGCCAGCGACGGCTCCACCGCGGCCCAGGAGGAGCCCAGTTCGGCCGAGCGGGTCACCGCGTCCAGCACCAGTTGCACCTGCAACGCCTCGGCGAACGAGGGCGACGGGTCGACCCCGGTCGCCACCGCCTCGATGAAGTCGCGCATCTGGTGGGTGAAGGAGTGCTCGTACCCGATGATGTGTCCCGGCGGCCACCAGGCCGACAGGTACGGGTGCTCGGCCTCGGTCACCAGAATCCGGTTGAAGCCCTGCTCGGCCGCGGGCCGGGTGGCGTCGAGGAACTCCAACTCGTTGAGCCGCTCCAGGTCGAAGGCGACACTGCCCAGCGAACCGTTGATCTCAACCCGGAGGGCGTTCTTGCGTCCGGTGGCGAACCGGGTCGCCTCGTACGTGGCCAGTGCCCCACCGTCCAGACGGGCCACGAAGATCGCCGCGTCGTCGACGGTGACCGGGCCGGTGGCGGCGTCGGCCCCGTCGGCCTGCGCCGCCAACCCGCTCGACTCGGCCGGCAACGGCCGCTCCTTGACGAAGGTCTCGGTCACCGCGCTGACCCCGCTGATCTGCTGTCCGGTGACGTACTGGGTCAGGTCGATGATGTGCGAACCGATGTCGCCCAGCGCACCGGATCCCGACACCTCCTTACGGAGCCGCCAGACCAGGGGGAACTGCGGGTCCACGATCCAGTCCTGCAGGTAGGTGGCCCGGACGTGCCGGATCTCGCCGAGCCGCCCGTCAGCGATGAGCTGACGCATCAGCGCCACCGCGGGCACCCGCCGGTAGTTGAAGCCGCACATCGACCGCGCCCCACCGGCCTGGGCGGTGGCCGCCGCGGCGGCCATCTCCCGGGCCTCGGCGACCGTGTTGGCCAACGGCTTCTCGCACAGCACGTGCTTGCCCGCGGCGAGCGCGGCCAGCGCGATCTCGGCGTGGCTGTCACCCGGTGTGCAGATGTCGACCACGTCGATGTCCGGCCGGTTCACCAGCTCCCGCCAGTCCGTGGTGTGCTCCTCCCAGCCGAGCCGGTCGGCGGCGTCGGCCACCTTCCCGGCGTCCCGGCCGCAGAGGAGCGCCATCCGGGCCCGCGCCGGCAGGTCGTACACCCGGTTCACGGTCCGCCATGCCTGCGAGTGCGCGGCGCCCATGAACGCGTAGCCGACCATGCCGACCCGCAGTTCGTTGTTTGTCGTGGACAAGGTGGGTCTCCCCCCGTTGTGTCAGAACCCGAGCTTGAGGTAGTCGCTCGCGTTCTCCTTGGTGATCGTTTCGGAGGCGAGGACAATCTCCTTGGGAACCTGGAGTTCCACCAGGTCGGACATGCCCCTGCCCTGGCCGATGAGGCGGGCCAGCGAGATCGCCGAGGACGCCATCGACGGGCTGTAGGTCACCGTGGCCTTCAGCACCGTGTTGTCGGCCTGGATGTCCTCCATCGCCTTCTTCGAGCCGGCGCCACCGACCATGAAGAACTCGTTGCGGTTGGCCTGGCTGAACGCGGCCAGCACCCCGATGCCCTGGTCGTCGTCGTGGTTCCAGATCGCGTCGATCTTCGGCTCGGCCTGCAACAGCTGGCTCGCCTCCTGCTGGCCGGAGTCCGCGGTGAACCGTGCCGCCCGGCGGTTCTTCACCTTCAGGCCGTGCTGGGCCAGGGTGTCGTTGAAGCCCTTCGTACGCTCCTGGGTCAGCTCCAACTCGTCCATCCCGGCGATCTCGGCGATCACCGGATTGCTGACGCCCTTGGCCTTGAGCTGCTCGACGATGAAGGTGGCGGCGGAGACACCCATGCCGTAGTTGTCGCCCTTGATCTGCAACCGGTACGCCTTGGCGTCCGGGAAGGCCCGGTCCAGGTTGACCACCGGGATGCCGGCCGCCATCGCCTCCAGCCCGAACGAGTTCAGCTCCTTGCCGTCGTGCGGCAGCAGCACGATCACGTCGGGCTTCTGCGAGATCAGGGTGGACAGCGCGGCCCGCTGGGCCGCCGCGTCCGCGCCCGCCTCGACCGTCTTGAACTCCACGTCGGAGTACGCGGCGGCCTGCGACTTGGCGTTGTTTGTGATCGCGGCGATCCAGCCGTGGTCGGCGGCCGGCGCGGAGAAGCCGATGGTCACCTGCTTGCCGGGCTCGGCGTTGGCGTTGCCGTCGGCCGCCTTGGTCTGCGCCTCGGTCGGTGTCTGCTCGTTGCTTGTGCAACCGGCGAGCAGTACGCCGGCGCCGACGGCCGCCCCGCCGAAGAGCAGCCGGCGCCGCGACATGTCGCGACTGTGCTGGGTCATGACGACCTCCTGGTTATTCAGTGGTGGGGATTTTGGGTGTACGAAGCCCGGCCACCGTCGGTTGCTCGGTGGCCCGGGTGCAGCGGTGGTCAGCTCGTGGTGAGCCGGTTGCGACGGAAGAACTGGGAGAGAGTGCCGAACTGGACCTGCTGGATCAGGACGGCGGCGACGATGATGCCGCCCTTGACCATGTTCTGGGCCTCCGTGGAGAGGCCGTTGATGGCGAAGAGGTTGGTGATGGTGGCGAAGATGATCACACCGAGCAGGGAGCCGACGATGGTGCCCCGCCCACCGCTGAGCAGCGTGCCCCCGATGATCACGGCGGCGATCGCGTCCAGCTCGTAGAGGTTCGCCATCGCCGCCTGGGCCGAGGTCGCCTGCGCGGTGAGCATGATGGCGGCGATGCCGCAGCACAGGCCGGACAACGCGTACAGCAGCAGGGTGTGCAGTCGGACGTTGATGCCGGCCAGCCGGGCGGCCTCCGGGTTGCCGCCGACGGCGACGGTGCGCCGCCCGAAGGTGGTGCGGTTGAGCAGCACCCACCCCGCGGCGACCACGGCGGCCAGGATGTAGACCAGCAGCGGGATGCCGAGCAGGTCGGTGCTGGCGATGCCGTTGATGGTGCTGTTCTGCGAGATCTGGGTCTGCTTCTGCGAGATCTCGGCGGCCAGCCCTCGCGCGGCCACCAACATGGCCAGCGTCGCGATGAACGGCACCAGCCGCCCGTACGCGATGAGTGTCCCGTTGACCAGGCCGACCGCCATCCCGACGATGATCGCGGTGAAGATCATCCCGCCGGCGCCGAAGCTCTGCGTCGCCACCGTGGTGCACCAGACCCCGGCCAGCGCCACGATCGCGCCGACCGAGAGGTCGATGCCGCCCCCGATGATCACGAAGGTCATGCCGACGGTGACCACGCCGACCACCGAGGCGAGCTTGAGGATGCTGAGCATGTTCGCCCAGACCCAGTCCGGGTTGGAGTACAGATCCGAGCGGGTCGCCGCACCGATCACGAACAGGGCCAGCAGCACCCCGATCAGGGCGAGATTCCGCTTGGCGCCCTCACCGCCGTCGCCGTGCCACCAGGAGAGCCGACCGGTGGTGGCCGCCGTGGCGGTCGGCGTCGAGTGACCGGCCGCCTCGGTCTCCGCCGGGTCCACCGGGGGTGACTGCGCCGGCAGCTTAGTCGTGGGCGGACTATCGGTCATGCCGCTGCGCCTTCCATCAGGGACCCCGCCATCACGAGGTCGAGCACGGTGGGTTCGTCGATTTCGTCGGCAGGGGCGGTCCGGACGACCCGCCCTTCGCGCATGACCAGCACCCGGTCGGCCAGGCCGAGCACCTCGGGCACCTCGCTGGAGACCAGCAGCACCCCGACTCCCTTGGCCGCGAGCTGCCGAATCACCTGGTACAGCTCGGCCCGGGCACCGACGTCCACCCCGCGGGTGGGCTCGTCGAGCAGCAGCAGCTTCGTGTCGCCGAGCAGCCAGCGACCGACCACCACCTTCTGCTGGTTGCCGCCGGAGAGCGTGCGCACCGCCCGGCGGACGTCGCGCGGACGCATCTCCAGGCTCTCGGCGATCCGGTCGGCCGCCGCCCGTTCCCGGCCCACGTCGGTGAAACCGAAGCGGGCGTAGCGATCGAAGGTGGCGAGGGTGACGTTGCGGTAGATCGGCTCGCCGAGCAGCAACGCCTGGCTCTTGCGCTCCTCGGGGGCCATACCCATGCCGGCCCGCACCGCCGCGCCGACGCTGCCCGGCCGCAGCGCCCGACCGGCCATCCGCACCGAACCGGCCTCGGCCGCCCGCGCACCGTAGATCGTCTCCAGCAGTTCCGAGCGGCCGGAGCCGACCAGGCCCGCGATGCCGACGATCTCTCCAGCCCGGACGGTCAGTGACACGTCGGCGAACTCGCCTGTACGGGTCAGCCCGTCGACCTGGAGCAGTTCGTCGCCGACCACGGTCTCGGCGGGGCGGTCCGGGAAGACGTACTCGATGGTCCGGCCGGTCATCTGGGACACCAGGTCGCTTGTCGGGGTCTCGCGGGCCGGCAGGTTCGCCGCGGTGGTCCGGCCGTCCTTGAGTACGGTCACCCGGTCGCCGATCTCGCGGATCTCCTCCAACCGGTGCGAGATGTAGATGACCGCGATGCCCTGGGCGGTCAGTTCGCGGATGATCCGGAAGAGGTTCTCCACCTCGTCGTGGGCGAGCACGGCGCTCGGCTCGTCCATGATGATCAGCCTGGCCTCGTGGGACAACGCCCGGGCCATGCTGACCACCTGCTTGCCGGCCGCCGGCAGGGCCCGCACCATCCGACCCGGTGGGATCTCGGCGTGGCCGAGCCGGCCGAGGATCTGGCGGGTCCGGCCGGCCATGTGGCCCCGACGGATGAACCCGAACCGACGCGGCTCGTGCCCCAGGAAGGCGTTCTCCGCCACGGACAGGTCCTCGACCAGGTCGAGTTCCTGGTAGATGGTGGCGATCCCGGCGCGCATCGCGGCCTGCGGGTTGGCGAAGCTGATCCGCTCACCCAGCCACTCGACCTGCCCCGAGTCCGGCCGGTGCACCCCGGCGAGCACCTTGATCAGGGTGGACTTGCCGGCACCGTTCTGCCCGAGCAGGCAGTGCACCTCGCCCGCGCGGACCTCCAGTTGCACGCCGTCCAGGGCGCGTACGCCCGGGAAGGTCTTGACCACGTCGGTCAGGCGCAGCACCACCTCGCCCTCGCCGGCGGTCGTCTCCACCGGCGGCGCGCCGGTCCCGCTCGCGGCGTCCTGCCCGGTCATGCCGCCTCCCCGAAGGCCAGGTCGCTGGCGAGCACCGCGGCGCCGGCCACACCGGCCCGCGGGCCGAGCTCGGAGAGCACCACCGGCAGGTTGCCGGTGGCCAGCGGCAGCGAGCGGCGGTACACGACACTGCGAATCTCGGCGAGCAGGATGTGCCCGAGTTGGGCGAGTCCACCGCCGATCACGATCATCGAGGGGTTGGTGAAGCTGACCAGCCCGGCGAGCACGCCGCCGACCCGCCGTCCTCCCTCACGGATGAGTTGGATGCAGGTCACGTCCCCTTCGAGCGCCCCGGCGGCGACGTCGAGCGCGGTGACCGCGCCGTTGGCCTCCAGTCGTTCGGCCAGGGCGGGTGAGGTGCCGGCCCGCGCGGCGGCGGTGGCGTCCTTGGCCAGGGCGGCCCCGCTGAAGAGTGCCTCCAGGCAGCCGGCGTTGCCGCAGGAGCATATCGACCCGTGCGGATCGACCTGGATGTGGCCGATGTCGCCGGCGCACCCGTCGGTGCCCCGGTAGACGTCGCCACTGAGGTAGATACCGCAGCCGATACCGGTGCCGATCTTGACGAAGAGGAAGTCGTCGACCGAGTGGGCCACCCCGCCGTGCCGCTCGCCGATCGCCATGATGTTCACGTCGTTGTCGACCACCGCTGGGCAGCCGTGCTCGCGGGTGAGCAGTTCACGGACGGGGAAGCGGTCCCAACCGGGCATGATCGGCGGCGAGACCGGCACTCCGTCGCGGAAGCTGACCGGGCCGGGCACACCGATGCCGACCGCGTCGAGTCGCTCGTAGACACCGTCGACCCGGGCCTTGTGCAGCAGCTCGTTGACGCGCTGGAGGGTCGCCTTCGGGCCGGACCGGATGTCGGCCGCCTCCGCGTACGCCGCCACCGGCTCCAGCCGGCCGTTGACGACCTCGACGTCGATCGAACTGGCACCCAGATCGACGGCCGCGAAGCGCAGCTCCGGGCTCAGTTCGACAAGCGTGGAACGCCGCCCGCCCCGGGAGGCCGCCTTGCCCGCCTCCGCCACGTAGCCGAGGGCGACCAGCCGCTCCAGCTCGGCGAGCAACCGCGGCCGGGGCATCTCCAGGCGGTCGGCGAGTTCGGCCCGCGACAGCGCTCCCTCGTCACGTAACAACCGCAACAATCGGACGTGCAGGGGGTCGGCGTTGGGCACGGCTCACCTCTCCCACCGGGGGTGTTCACATCGACGAAATGCCAACGTGTGGTGCCCGACACAGTAGGAGGCTTCAACCTGCGCTGTCCAGACCTTAGAGCATTTTGACGTCAACTTTTGCCTGATCTAGCAAAAGTTTCAGCGTGAAGCGGGAGCTAGTAGGTGTAGATCCGTCCGGAAGGTCACTGAGAAGGCGATTCTCCACCCTTCGAGCGCAGCTTGCGGTCGTCGCGCAACTCAACGTAGGGCTCCCGATCGACCGGCCGGAGGCCACCGCTGATCGCCCGCGCCCGCGCCAACTCGGCATCGAGCTCCGCACCGAACAGGATCGCGATGTTGCTCAGCCAGAGCCAGACCAGGAAGATGATCACCCCGGCCAGTGCCCCGTAGGTCTTGTTGTACGAGCCGAAGTTGCTCACGTAGAAGGCGAACAGGCCGGAGACCAGCAGCCAGATCAGCACCGCCAGCACTCCACCCGGGCTCACCCAACGGAAGCCGCCCTGGCGCGCGTTCGGCGACGCCCAGTAGAGGATGGCGAACATCAGGCTGACCAGGACCAGCAGCACCGGCCACTTGGCGATGTCCCACACCGTCACGGCCGTGCTCCCCACCCCCAGCGCGGCACCGACCTCCTCGGCGAAACGGCCGGTGAAGACCACAATCACCGCGCTGGCCAGCAGCATCACGCCGATCACCGCGGTGACCCCGACCCGGATCGGCAGGGTCTTCCAGATCGGCCGCCCCTCCGGCACGTCGTAGATCGAGTTGGCGGCGCGCATGAAGGCGGCGACGTAGCCGGAGGCCGACCAGAAGGCGGCGAGCAGACCGATGATCGCGGCGATACCGGCCAACCCACCGTTCTGCTGGGCCTGCCCGATCGCGGCGTCGAGGATCTGGCGGATGTTCTGCTCGGGCACCGACTCGGCGACGGTGTCGCGTACCGTCCGGGTGGCCTCCGTGCCCATCAGGCCGAGCAGCGAGACCAGCACCAGCAGGCCCGGAAAGATGGAGAGCACGCCGTAGTAGGTGAGCGCCGCGGCCCAGTCGGTCAGTCTGTCGTCACCGAACTCACGCCCCGTGCGGCGCACCGCCGCCATCCACTCGCCACGCGACAACCGGCCCGGATGCGCAGGCGGGTCACTCGCCTCACGATCTACCTGGCTGCGGTCGGCACCCGACTCGCTCCGCCCCTCAGCGGCACGGTCGTCCCGCCGCTCCTCGGGAGCACGGTCGTCCCGCCGCTCGGGAGCACGGTCGGCACCCGCCTCGCCCCGCCGCCCGTCAGGGGCGGTGTCGGGCCCCGGGCCACGCCGGTCTGGACGGGAAGACTCCTCGGAGGCCATCGCCTCTCCCCTCGGCTCCGCTCGCGGTGATCGTTGAGGACACATGCCCAGCGACCGACGTGAAGTAACCCAGCCGCATCGGACGGTGCGCCGGCTCGGATCGCCTCGGCCGACCCCGAAGCAGCCCCGCCGGGGCGTGAAACAGTCGATGCAGGCCCGGTTCCCTGCGCGCGGGAAATGCGCCGACCCTGCTTCCCGTCGACGGGAACGGGGCGAATTCGACCCGGCGCCAATGGGTTCGCATCGCCCGTCGGGACCGGCCAACGGACCGGCGATGCGCGCCGGGCGCACCGCATCGATCTTCCGGGCGGCATCGACCACCCGGCCGCCACCAGGCGACCGAGGCGGCTCGAGGCGACACCGACCGTAGTTGTATGCACGGAGAGTAATCGTCTGAGTTGATTTTCTTGCCGACCCACACGGCCGCAAGATGTCCGCTAACTCGATAAAACGGACAGCTCTCGCCGCCCTCCTCGCCACCCGCCCCCACCCTCATCGGCACGTCCGGGCCAATCGTGAACGCTATTCTTAATTATTGCCGCGACACGTGACATGAAAGAATTTAAAGTCACTCAGCGAAGCGATGTTCGACTATGTCCCCCAACGCGGAGTCAATTCGCGTATCGTCCCCCCTCGTGTCGGCTATCCGATTCACCGAAGATTCCGGACCTGAGCGTCACGGCGGACACAGCCGAGTCGCGGAGGCGGAGGCGCCCGCCGTCAGGACCGATCCGGTCCGGATCGATCCGGCCGAACTCGCCGGGCGGTTCGAGGACGAGAAGCCGGGTCGGGTGCTGACCGGACCGGTCGCCCTCGCCCTGACCGCGGCCACGCTGGCCATCGGCCTGCTCGCACTCTGGCAGGTGTTCCGGCCGCTGGCCCAGGGCAGCAAGTACTACCTGATCTTCTTCCTGGCCGGCGTACTCCCGTTGGTCTTCCTCGCCTACCCGGCCGACCTGAGGCTGCCGCGCCGCCTGCGGGCGCTCGCAGGGCGGGAACCGTCGGCGGCGACATCCCACGCGACCGTACCGGGCCGGTCCGGGCCCAGCCGCGTCGACTGGCTGCTGGCCGCCGCGGCGCTGGCCGGCTGCCTGTACCCGGTGCTACCGATCGCCCTGGCCGGCGGCGGTGGCGGCTACGACGCCTTCCTCGACCGGCAGGGGCTGCTGGTCGGGATGGACGTGGCGATGGGCACCGTCCTGCTGCTCCTGCTGCTGGAGGGTTGCCGGCGCACCACCGGCTGGATCCTGCCCGCCGTCTGCCTGGTCTTCCTCGGCTACGGCTACTACGGCGGGCTGCTGCCGCAGACCTGGGCGGTAGCGCACGCCGGGCTGGACTTCGGGCAGCTGGTCGACGCCTTCTACAACTCCGACAGCGGCTTCTACGGCACCCCGCTGGACGTGGCCGCCACGTACATCGTGCTGTTCACCATCTACGGGGCGGTGCTCGACCTCTCCGGCGCCGGCCGGTTCTTCGTGAACCTCTCCGCCGCGGCCTTCCGGCGCTCCCGTACCGCGGCCGGTCGTACCGCAGTGGCCTCCGGCTTCCTGCTCGGCACCGTCTCCGGCTCCGGGGCGGCCACCACCGTCAGCATCGGGGCGGTCACCTGGCCGATCCTGCGTCGCGCCGGATACCCGGCGGAACGGGCCGGCGGGATGCTCGCCGCCGCCGGCGTGGGTGCCATCCTGTCCCCACCGACGCTCGGCGCGGCGGCATTCATCATCGCCGAGTACCTCGGCGTGTCCTACCTCCAGGTACTCGGCTGGGCGGTGGTGCCGACCATCCTCTACTACCTCGGCATCGTGCTCTCGGTGGAGATCGACGCGCGCCGCTCCGGGGTGCGGCCGGCAGCCCTTGCGGCCGGTTCCGCCTGGCGGCTGCTGGCCCGGTCCGGTTATCACTTCACCTCCCTGTTCGCCATCGTCGGGTTGCTCGCCGTCGGGCTGTCGGCGACCCGTGCCGTGGTGCTGGCCACCGTCCTCGCGATCGCCCTGTCCTTCCTGGACCGGACCCACCGGCTCACCCCGGCCCGGCTGGCCGCCGCGCTCTCCAACGGCGTACGCGGGGTCCTCGCGGTCACCGTCGTCTGCGCGGCGGCCGGCGTCATCACCGCCACCACCACCAAGACCGGTCTCGGTCCGCAGGCCGCCGCGCTCCTGGTCGGTGCCGCGAGCGCGGTCAGCTCCGAGCCGGCCGTGGTGCTCGCGCTGACCGCGCTGCTCGCCGCCGTCGCGCTCAGCCTGCTCGGCCTGGCGGTCCCGGTGACCGCGTCGTTCGTGATCGGCTGGGTGATCATCGGACCGGCCCTGCTCGACCTCGGTGTCAGCGCACCCGCCGCCGCCATGTTCGTCTTCTACTTCGCGGTGCTGTCCGAGGTGTCGCCACCGACCGCACTCGCCGCCGTCGCCGCCGCCGCGGTCACCGGCGGACGGCTGGTGCCGACCATGTGGCACACCCTGCGGTACGCGCTTCCGGCGTACCTGATTCCGCTGGCGTTCGTGATCACCCCGACCGGGCTCGGCCTGCTCGGCATCGGCGGTCCCCGGCGCATCCTCGTCGCGGCCGTCGTCACGGCCCTCGGTGTCGCGGTGCTGGCCGTCGCGGCCGGCGGCTGGCTGCCCGGCGTCGGTGCGGCGGGCGTGCCGGAACGCGTGATCGGCGGGGCCGCCGGCCTGACGCTGCTCTGGCTGCAACCCGCGCCCGTCGCGATCGGTGCCGTGCTGGCCGGCGTCATGACGGTGGGCGTGTTCGTACGACGCGGATCCGCCGGCCCCTCCGGCGGAGCGCGAGCCGGATCACCGGCATGACTCAGGAAGGAGACAGTGTGGGACGGATCAACGCGCGGCTCGTGGCCGGGGTGGGAGCCCTCACCCTCGTCGCCGCCGGCGCCGCCGGTTGCGGAGGCCGCCAGGGCGCCGCGGTCACGGACGACACCGGGAGCGCCGTCACCTGCGAGGTGGCCGAGAACACCCGGGTGGGCATCGCCACCGGTAACGCCACGGGCGTCTACTACGTGGTCGGCAACGCTCTGGCCGGGCAGCTCTCGGAGAGCACCGGCGGCCGGTTGACCGGCACCGCAGCCGAGACCGGAGCGTCGGTCCAGAACATCGAACAGCTCGTCGGTGGCCAGTACGACGTGGCTTTCTCGCTGTTCGACACGGCCGTCAACGCGGTGGAGGGCAAGGACAGCTTCAGCGCACCGCAGCCGGTCGAGGCGCTGGCCCGGATCTACGACAACTACACCCAGGTGGTCGTCCGGGCCGACTCGGGAATCAACACGGTGGCCGACATGCGCGGCAAGAAGATCTCGACGGGCTCCCCCAAGTCCGGCACCGAGGTCATCGCGAACCGGCTGTTGGAGGCCGCCGGTCTGAACCCGGCCACGGACGTCCAGGCCCAGCGGCTCGATCTCACCAAGACCGTGGAGGGCGTCAAGGACGGCACCGTCGACGGCTTCTTCTGGTCCGGCGGCCTGCCCACCGGCGGCCTCACCGACCTGTTCACCACCGCCGGCGACAAGGTGAAATTCATCGACGTCACGCCGTTGCTGCCCAAGATGAGCGAACTGAACCCCGCGTACCAGGGCGGCACGATCGGCAAGGACGTTTACTCCACAGTGGCGGACACCCCGACCATCGTGGTCCCGAACGTGCTGCTCGTCCGCAAGGACCTCGACGCCAACGTGGCCTGCGCCATCACTCGGACCGTCTTCGAGAAGAAGGACGCGCTGGCCCAGGCCAATCCCGCTGCCAAGGGCATCGCCCTGGACACCGCCCGCAGGACCGACCCGGTCGGTCTGCACCGGGGCGCGGCCAAGGCGTTGCAGGACCTCGGCGCGAGCTGACCGACGGCGGCCGGGCCGGACGCCTGACACCCCGGCCCGGCCGCCCCAGACCTCGGGAGACCCCCGTGCCGCTGTCCTCGCTGGCCCGCGTACGCCGGCACAACCGTCCGTCCGGCCACACCGGCCGACTGTGGTCGGTGCGTACCCAACTGCTCGCCCCGATCCTGATCGCCACCGCCGGCCTGCTCGTGCTGGGGGCGATCCAGACCGGTGACGCCCTGGCCGCTTCCACCGACGCCGAACGGGCCCGGGTGCTGGCCGGCACCGCCACCGCCACCGTCTCACTGGTACACGAGCTGGAACGGGAACTCGGCGAGACGGCGGCGCTCCGCCAGCGCGGCGGTACCTCCGGCCGCCAACTGGTCGACGCCCAGCGGCGCCGGGTCGACGAGACCAGCGAGCGCTACCAGACCGCCAGCGCCGACGCCCGCCGCACCGCGCCGGACCTCGGCCGCGACCTCGACGGCGTGACCGAGCACCTCGACCAGCTCGACGAGGCCCGGATCGCCGCGCTCACCACCGACAACGCCGACGGGATCTACGTGGCGCTGGCGGAGTCGCTGCTCGCCGTCGCCGACGCGCTTCCCGCCCAGCTACGCGACCCCGAGCTGGCCAACCGCGCCCGTGAGGTGGCCGCGGTCGCGGCCCAGGAACACCTGGCATCGCTGGAACGTGACCTGCTCCGGGCCATCTTCGTCCGAGGTGAGCTGGTCGAGGGCGAACTCGCCCGGCTGGGCCGGCTGCGCGGAGCGCAGGAGCAGCGGCAGGCCGAGTTCTCCCGGATCGCCGGGGAACGGGCCACCGACGCATACACCCGACTGATCGCCGGCGGCGACGTCTCCACCGCCCGACGGATGCGCGACAGCGCGTTGAACGCCGACGCCGAGCCGGCCGCGCTGGCCGCCGACGGCGACGCCTGGTACGTCGCCCAGAGCGGTGCCATCCGCCGGTTCAACCTGCTCGGCCGGGAACTCTCCGACGAACTGGACCGGCGCGCCGCCGAGCTGGCCACCGCCGCCCGACAACGGGCGCTGGTGACCGGCGGATCCACCGCCGGCCTGGCGCTGGTCTCACTGACCACCGCCGCGCTGCTGGCGGTACGCACCAGCCGCCGGCTGCGCCGGCTACGGGTGGCGGCGCTGACCATGGCACACCGGGAACTGCCCGAACGGATCACCGCCATCGCGGCCGGTGACAGTGGCCCGACCGAGGGCACCGCCTCGCAGCTCACCGCCGGAATCAGCCGTGGACGCGACGAGATCGCCCAGGTGGCCGAGGCGTTCGACACCGTCAACCGGGCCGCGCTGCGGCTCGCCGGCGCGCAGGCCGAGCTGCGGATGGACGTGACCCGGATGGTCGAGGCGCTGGCCCGCCGGATCCGTACGCTGATCACCCGACAGCTACGGCTGCTCGACGAGTTCGAACAGGACGAGACGGATCCCGACGCGCTGGCCCGACTTTTCGCCCTCGACCATCTCGCCGCCCGGATGCGGCGCAACGGGGAGAACCTGCTGGTCCTGGCCGGCGGCGAGCCCGGACGCTCGCAGGACGGCCCGCATCTGGTGGCCGACGTCGTACGCGGTGCCGCCTCCGAGATCGAGGAGTACGCCCGGGTCGAGATCGACGTGCCCACCGCCGGTGTGCAGGGTTCGGCGGTCGGCAACCTGGTGCACCTGCTGGCCGAGTTGCTGGAGAACGCCACCTCGTACTCTCCGCCGCACACGCCGGTGCATGTGGACGGTCGACGTACCGTCGACGGGCTGACCCTGCGCGTACACGACCAGGGCATCGGCATCGGCGAGAACCGGCTGGCCGAGATCAACGAAAGGCTGCGCGCCCCCGCCGCGTTGTCCAGCGCGGCGGCCGGCAGTATGGGCCTGCACGTGGTGGCCCACCTGGCCGCCCGGCACGGCATCCAGGTGCGGCTGCACAGTGCCGGTGCCGGGACGGTGGCCCAGGTGGACGTGCCGGAGTCGCTGCTGACCCGGATGGAGCAGCTCACCGGCCGCCCGAACACCGTCGGCCGACCGGCTCCCCCGGCCGTCGGCGCCTGGTTCCGGCACCGGGGCGCTCCGGCGGTGGTCGGCGCCGCAGCCGACTCCTACGACGTGCACCGGGCCCCGACGATGACGTTGCCGGTGGTGAACAACGGCGCGGCGGCCTGGTCACCCGAGCAGCCCGGTCAACCGCACTACCGGCCGCCCGCACAGCCCGTCGGCGTCACGCCGAACGGGCCGCCCGCGTCGGCCAACGGTGCGTCAACCTGGCGGCCCGGCGCCGCCCGTCCCGAGGAAGCCACCTCGGCCGGCCTGCCCCGGCGGGTACGCGGCGGCGGCCTTCAGTCCGAACTGCACGACGTGCCGCCGCCGCAGGCCACGCCGGACCTGCTCGACCCCGAGGTGGTACGGGCCCGGCTGTCCGCCCTCTCCGCCGGGGTGGCCCACGCGATGCGACGTAACCAGCAGACGAACGGGAGACCCTAGATGATGCCCAACGGCAGCCCCGGCCTCGACTGGCTCCTGGCGAACTTCGCCGAGAAGGTACCGGACGTGTCGCACGCCCTCGCCGTCTCCGGGGACGGGCTGCGGCTCGCGGCCTCGCCGCACCTCTCGACCGACCAGGCGGACCAGCTCGCCGCCGTGATCAGCGGCCTGGCCAGCCTGACCGTCGGCGCTGCCCGGTTGATGTCCGCCGGCCGGGTCCGACAGCAGATCGTGGACATGGACGGCGGCGTACTGCTGGTGATGGCGGTCGGCGACCGCGCCCTGCTCGGCGTGCTGGCCGCCGCCGGATGTGACCTGGGTCAGATCGGCTACGAGACGGCGACGCTGGTCCAGCGGGTCGCCGAGGCACTCGAACCGGCGGCCCGCACCTGGGCCGACCACCAACCCGGCGGAGTGCCCGCATGACCGGCCCGCAGGTGACGCCTGACCGCGCCGAAGGTGCGGACACGCCCCGACCCGCCGCGCACGCCGGCACGCCCCGACCCATCGCGCACGCCGACGCGACCGAGGGTCGGCGGCGCGACAAGGTCGGCGGAGGTAGAGGGCGGCGGTTGGTGGCGACGCTGTTGGCGGTCGCGCTGGTCACCGGCTGCGGTGCCGAGCGCACCCCGGAGGCTCGGCCGTGGCACGACGGGCGCATCTTCCTGGCCACCGGCAACACCACCGGGGTCTACTACCAACTCGGCGGCGGCTACGCCGACGTCATCAGCCGCCACCTACCCGGCTACGAGGCTCGGGCGGAACCGACCGGGGCCTCCGGTGAGAACATCACCCGGTTGGCCGACGGCGACATGGAGATCGCTTTCAGCCTCGCCGACACGGCGGCGGACGCCACCGCCGGCCGTGGCGCCTTCGACGGTCGCCCGCAACCGGTCCGGGCACTGGCCCGGGTCTACAGCAACTACACCCACGTGATCGTCCGGGCCGACGCGCAGATCGCCGACCTCGCGGGACTGCGTGGCAGACGGGTCTCCACCGGCTCACCGAAGTCCGGCACCGACGTCATCGCCGGTCGCCTGCTCACCGCCGCCGGACTCGACCCGGAGCGGGACGTACGCCGAGCCCGGCTGTCGCTGCCGGAGACGGTCGCCCGAATGCGCAGCGGCACGCTCGACGCGATGTTCTTCTCCGGCGGTCTGCCCACGCCGGGCATCGCCGACCTGCTCACCAACGCGCCGGACCGGTTCCGGCTGCTACCGGTCGCCGACCTGAGCGAGCCGTTGAGCGCCACGCACGGCTCGGTCTACACCACCGCCGAGCTGCCCCGCGACGCCTACGACACCCCGTCGGGCACCCCCACCGTGACGGTCGCCAACGTGATCCTGGTCAGCGCGGAGATGCCCGACGACCTGGCGTACGACCTGACCCGCCTGCTCTTCACCTACCAGGCCGACCTGGCCGTGGCGCACCCCGAGGCGCGCAACTTCGACCGTGAATCCGCCGCCACCACCGACCCCATCCCCCTGCACCCCGGCGCCGCCCGCTACTACCAGGGCGGCTGACCCCCGCATCGCTGGCAGTTGCGAGATCTTGGACAATTTCTGTTAGGTCCGAACGGGAACTTTCCAAGATCTCAGCGGTTTGTGGCGTCGGGGTGCCAGCCGGCGGCCAGGAGGCACGGCGAACGATGTCGGCGACCTGCTCCGGGTGTGCCCGAACCAGCCACGCGGGAAAGCGGAGAATCCGCTCCCCCGCCGTCCAGACGTCGTTCTGTCGTCGCATGTCCGCCGTCCACTGGCGTACGTCCATGTGGTGCGCGCCGTCGATCTCCGCGTGCACGCCCCACTCCCGCCAGTACGCGTCCAGCCAGCGCCGCCGGCCCGCCGCGTCGGTCCGCCGCTGTTGCAGGTCGGGCCGGGGCAGGCGGGCCCGACGGCAGAGCCGAACGAAGTCGATCTCACTCAACGCCTGAGCGCCACCGGCGATGTCGTCGATGGTCTGCCGGATCAACAGCCGCCGGGGAGCGCGAGGCAGCACGTCCAGCACGGCGGCCAGTTCCTCCGGCAATACCCGCCGCTGCTGGCAGCCGGCGGCGAGCGCCTCCTGCGCCAGGCGCGGCGAGGGTGCCCATCCGGCGGCGTCGACAAGTGCCCGCGCGGTGGTCGTCCGGGGCGGACGGCCGACCTGGAGATGCGCATCGGGCAGGACCGATGTCCGGTGCACCACCACGGCGGCCATGTCGATCGGCAACTGGCGTAGGGTGGTCCGCCCGGCCCGACGGGACGCCGGCACGAGTACGTGCAGGGGCTCGGATCGCAGGCCACGTACCCCCGCCTCGGTGGCTGCCGTGGTACCCGCGAGCACCGCACCCGATCCTGCGGCAAGCACCGCGACCCACAGCTGCTGGTCCCGGGTCAACCGGCCGTTGCCCGTCAGCAGCAAACCACGACTGATCGAGCGCCACCGTCGGGAACGCACCAGCCCGCGTACGGTGCCATCGGTGAGCACGGTGCGGGCCTGCGCGCTGGTGAGCACACCAGCCTGCTCGAAGGCCAACCACTCCAGCGCCCCAGCCGCCTCATCGGGAACCATCCACCGACAGTGGTCGCCCCATCGGCGGCACACCACCAGATCTTGGACAGAATCCGTTAGCACGTAACGGAAACTGTCCATGATTGGCCGGCTCAGCCACCGGGACGGTGGCGGAACGCCGGGACGGTGGCGGAACGCCGGGACGGTGGACGCGGTGGGACTACGGACGTACGGGAAGGTGGGCGACGAAGGCGCGCCTCACCTGGGCCCGACCCCGCTGAGGCGCGGCGCGCTGCCCTGCTGCGGCGCTGAACTGTGGCACTCCTGATGCTCGACACGCCGGCCGGAAGACACCTGGATTGCCACGAATCGCCGCGGCCCGCGACGCCCCGGGGGCCGGGCGCGAGCTACTTGTAGAGCAGGCGGCCCATCCGGCGGGAGGCGATGAGCAGGCCGGCTGCCAGCACCGCGAGCAGGTAGAGCACGTCGAGCGTCCAGCTCCAGCCACCGATGTCGACGGTCAGCGCACGGATCAGGTGCACCGCCCGGTAGAGCGGAGTCACCTCGACCAGCCACCGCAGCACCACCGGGTACACCTCGGCGGGCACGAAGGTGCCGGAGAACAGGAACAGGACGAACTGCACCGAGCCCATCAGGTCGAAATCCTGCCAGCTGCGCATGAACGTGGAGAACGCCATGCCGAGCGCGCCGAACGCGAAGCCGACCAACACCGCCGCCGGGAACGCGGCGAACGCGCGAGCGGGCGCGGTCAGGTCCATCACCACCATCACCACGAGGAACGCGGCCGAGTACGCGCTGCCCCGCAGCATCGCCCAGGCCAACTCGCCGAGGGCGATCTCGAACGGCTGCACCGGGGTGGCGATCACCCCGTCGTACAGCTTCATGTACTTCATCTTCCCGAAGAAGTTGAAGGTGGTCTCCGCCAGCGCGCCGGTCATCGCCGACGAGGCGAGCATGGCCGGGGCGACGAAGGCGGCGTACGTGACGACCGTGCCGCCGGGCAGCGTCAGGTCGCCGATCAGCGCACCCACCCCGACGCCGATGGACAGCAGGTAGAGCAGCGGCTCGACGAAGCCGGAGACCAGTAGTAGCCAGTAGACGGACTTCAGGGCCGCGACGTTCCGTTCGGTGACCGACGCGGATCGCCGCGACGCGGCCGAGACGTCGACCAGCCGGGGCAGCACCAGACTGACCATGACCCCCTCCTAGACGACGAGCCGGCGGGCGAAGACGCGGCGGGCGAGCAACCATCCTCCGGCCGCCCAGGCGGCCAGGTAGCAGAGGTGACCGGCGACCGACCACTGCGGGGCGACGCCGAGCACCGCCGCCCGGCACAGGTCCACGGCGTGCCAGAGCGGCGTGACGTACGCGAGCCAGCGCAGCACCAGCGGCAACGACTCGACCGGGAAGAACACCCCGGCGAACAGGGTCATCGGGATCACCGCGAAGCGGAACAGCATGGCGAGCCAACTGTCCGAGTCGACAGATGCCGCGTACGCGAAGGTGGGTGCGGCGACAGCCAGCGCGAGCAGCGCGGCCACCGGCACCGTCAGCACCGCCCACGGCGAGCGCAGCGCCCCCAGCACGCCGGTCACCAGGAGGAACGCGATGACCGAGGCCAGCACCCGGAACAGCACGAACGCCAGGTGGCCGGCGAGGATGTCGGCCACCCGCAGCGGAGACGAGCGCTGGCCGAGGTAGATCTTGCTCCACTGGAGGTTGCCGAACACCGTCCACGTCGACTCGCCGATCGCCACCTGCAACGCGGTCGAGGCGAGCAGCCCGCCGACGACCCATTCCAGGTAGGAGACGCCACCGACGCCCTGATCGATGTACGCCCCGACGCCCACCCCGAACCCGAGCACGGTCAGCGTGGGCAGCAGGAAGGACGAGAAGGCGCCGGCCCGCCAGGTGCGCCGGTAACCCACCAGGCGGTATTCGAGCACCGCGAGTGCCGGCACCCGCGGCAGGGCGGGGCGGTCCCGGGTCAGTTGTGCGGTCAAGGCAGACCTTTCCAGTCCTGGCTCAGTCGACGAGGGTGCGGCCGGTGAGGTGCAGGAAGACGTCCTCCAGGCTGCTGCGCCGGACCAGCACGTTTGTCGGGTGCAGACCGAGCGCGGCGACCTCGGCCACCGCCGCGTCACCGTCGGGCACGTAGACCAGGACCCGGTCGGGCAGTACCTCGACGCGCTCCCCCAGCGCCTCCAGCTTGCCGGCGAACGCCTCCTGCGACTCGACGGTGAACCGCAGCTCGACCACTTCGCGGGTGGCGTACCGCTCGATGAGCGCGCGTGGTGACCCCTCGGCGACGATCCGGCCGCCGTCCATCACCACCAGCCGGTCACAGAGCTGCTCGGCCTCGTCCATGTAGTGCGTGGTGAGCACCAGCGTGACGCCCTGCTGCTTGAGCCGGAACAACCGTTCCCAGACCAGGTGCCGGGCCTGCGGGTCGAGACCGGTGGTCGGCTCGTCGAGGAGCACGATGTCCGGCTCGTTGACAAGTGCACGGGCAATGGTGAGCCGGCGCTTCATGCCACCGGAGAGCGGCTCGACCTTGCTGTCCGCCCGGTCGCCGAGCTGCACGAAGTCGAGCAACTCGGCGGCCCGGGCCCGGGCCACCCGGCGTGGGATGCCGAAGTAGCGTGCGTACGTCGTCAGGTTTTCCCGGACGGTCAGCTCGGGGTCGAGGTTGTCGAGCTGTGGACAGACGCCGAGCCGAGCCCGGATGGCTGGCCCGTCCCGCACCGGATCCATGCCCAGGATGCGCAGCTCTCCGCCGCTGGGCGGTGAGGTGCAGCCGACCATCCGCATGGTGGACGACTTGCCGGCGCCGTTGGGGCCCAGGAAGCCGAACGCCTCACCGGCGCAGACCTCCACGTCGATGCCGTCGACGGCGATGAAGTCGCCGAACCGCTTCACCAGCCCCCGAGCCTGGATGAGTGGTTGTGCCGTGGTCACACTGACGGACCCTAGACACCGGGTCCGACACTTCCCACCGGATTACCGAGTCAGAGGTCCGCGGGGGTGGTGGCGGTGCGGGCGGACGCGACCAGGCGATCGGTCTCGGCGAGGACGTCGGGGTCGTCGGTGGGGGTGCCGGGGTCGTAGTGGACCATCCAGGTCAGACCGTCGCTGCCGGGCACCCGGCGGCCGACGACGCGGCCGGATCCGCCGGGCAGGGCGTGGTGCTGGGTGTACGCGACGGAGCGGGTGACCCGGGTGCGTACCTGATGCGGCAGGTCACCCGGATCGAGCAGCAGGTACCGCTCGGCCGGCAGCTCGGCGACCACCAGGTAGCCGTCCCGCTCGGCGACCCGCTCGCCCGGGGTCACGGTCAGCTCCCGGCCCGACCAGACGGCCTTGACCACGTCGTGCCAGCCGATCCGGTGGCCCCGGCCGGGCAGCCAGAGCCCCAGGTTGGTGGCGACCACCACCCCGTCGCCCTCCCCGTTGCCGGCAGCGGCCCAGGCCAGCACCCGTTCGTCGCGCTCCAGCGGTGGCCGGTCGGCCGGTGGCAGCTTCGGCCGGCGGCGGAACAGTGACATTCCTACAACCCTCCCGCCGCCTGCTCGCGCAGGGCACGGGCGTGCTGCTCCAGCGAGAGCAGCTCACCGAAGGCGGCGAAGTACTCGTCCTTGTTGTTTACCGGATTGATCCGCTGGATCCGGGACTTCAGCTCCCGGATCCGTGCGGTGACCGACCCCCACTGCAACCGGGCCATGGTGATCGAGACGTAGCGCGGATCCGGTTCACCATCGATCCGCAATGGTTCCACGGCCAGCTCACCGACCAGGGCCTGGGCGGCGAGATCCTCGCAGGCGTCGCGTACCGCTTCGATCCACACCGCGCCGCCGGCCGCCGACGCGACCCCGCCGGCTGCGGCGACCGCCGCCCGGACGGCCACGTGCACCGGGTGCCGGTAGTCGGTCGCCTCGACCGCGTCGAACATCGGACCGGCCAGCACCGGCTCCTGGAGAGCCAGTTTCAGCGCCTCCCGCTCGACCATCGACTGCGGGCTGTCCACGCTCGGCTCGGCCCGGGCGGCCCGGGCCGAGCCGTTCTCCGGTCGTCCCGAGGCGGCGGTCAGCACCGCCCGCTGCACCGGTTCGATCTCCATGCCGAGGTCGCCGGCGAGCTTGCGAACGTACTCCGGACGCTTCTCCCGGTCCTTGAGCTTCGCCACCAGGGGCGCGGCACGCCGCATCGCCTCGACCCGGCCGTCAACGGTGTCCAGGTCGTACCGGCTGATCACGTGGCGCAGCGCGAAGTCGACAAGCGGCTCGCGGCGGGCGACCAGGTCCCGCACGGCCAGGTCGCCCTTTGCCAACCGCAGCTCGCACGGGTCCATGTTGTCGGGGCTGACCGCGATGAAGGTACGCCCGACGAAGCGCTGGTCGTCGTCGAAGGCGCGCAGCGCGGCCTTCTGCCCGGCCGCGTCCCCGTCGAAGGTGAAGATGATCTCGCCAGCGACGGCGTCGGTGTCCAGCAGCAGCCGGCGCAGCACGCCGATGTGGTCGGCGCCGAAGGCGGTGCCGCAGGTCGCCACGGCGGTCGGCACACCGGCCAGGTGGCAGGCCATCACGTCGGTGTAGCCCTCGACCACCACCACCCGGCCCTGCTTGGCGATCTCCCGTTTGGCCTGGTCGATGCCGTAGAGCACGTGGGACTTCTTGTAGATCGGCGTCTCGGGGGTGTTCAGGTACTTCGGGCCGTCGTCGTCGGCGAAGAGCTTGCGCGCACCGAAGCCGATCACGTCGCCGGTCAGGTCCCGGATCGGCCAGAGCAGCCGGCGGCGGAACCGGTCGATCAGGCTGCCCGAGCGGGCCGGGCGGGACAGCCCGGCGGTGACCAGTTCGTCGTGGCTGAAGCCACGCTGACGCAGGTGCTTGGTGAGCAGGTCCCAGCCGTCGGGGGCGAAGCCACAGCCGTACCGCTGCGCGGCGGCCCGGTCGAAGCCCCGCTCGGCCAGGAACTCCCGGGCGGGACGCGCGCCGGCCGTGGCCAACTGCGCGGTGTAGAACTCGACGGCGGCGGCGTGCGCGGCCACCAGCCGCTGCTTCTGCCCCTGCTGCGGGCGGTTCGGTCGAGGCGCGGACCGGTCGTCCTCCACGTACCGCAGTTGCAGACCGGCACGGGCGGCGAGCCGCTCCACCGCCTCGACAAAGCTGAGGTGCTCGGCGTCCATCAGGAACTTGATGGCGTCGCCGCCGGCACCGCAGCCGAAGCAGTACCAGACGTTGCGGGCGGGCGAGACGTTGAACGACGGGCTCTTCTCGTCGTGGAAGGGGCAGAGCCCCTTGAGGTTGCCGCCGCCGGCCGACTTGAGCGTCACCGTGTCGGAGATGATCTCGGCGATGGACGTCCGCTCGCGGACCAGCGCGATGTCCTCGTCCCGGATCCGCCCCGCCATTGCGCCACCTCCTCGACCTACATCCTGCCCTGCCCGCTCGGGGAGTGAGGAAGGGCCCCTTGTTGACGTCTCCGGTAGCGGAAGGGCCCTGCCCAACGGCGCGGGCGGCCGCCGACGCGGGGCACCGACGCCGACGCCGCGCCGTTCCGGCACAGCGGCGGGACGGCGCGGCGTGGGCGGTCAGAACGGTCAGCGGGGGCGTCGCCGCAGGTAGCGGCGTACCGGCGGCGGATCCTCCTCCTCGTACGATCGGGCGGCGCGCACCGCTTCGGCCAGGCCGTGCGGGCGGTTACGCGTCGGCGCGGCCAGCAGTGGATCGCCGGCCATGTCCTTGACCAGGGCCACGGCCAGCCCGAGCATCACCACCACGAACGGCAACGCCACCATGATGGTGGCCTGTTGCAGCGCATCCAGCCCACCGACGAGCAGCAGCACGGCGGCGACCGCGCCGATCAGGATTCCCCAGCTGACCACGACCAGCCGGTGCGGACGCAGCGCGCCCCGGGAGGTCAGCGAGCCGAGCACCAGCGAGGCGGAGTCGGCGCTGGTGACGAAGTACAGCGCGATGAGCACCATGGCCAGCACGCCGGTCAGCGCCGCCAACGGCAGCGCGTCGAGCAGACCGAACAGCGCCTGCTCACTGCTGGCGGAGGCGTCCACCACGAGGTCGCGTACCCCGGTGGCCTGCACGCGCAGCGCGCTGCCGCCCATGATCGCGAACCAGACGGCGCTGGCGCCACTGGGCACCAGGAGCACGCCGATCAGGAACTGCCGCACGCTTCGCCCACGGGAGATGCGGGCGATGAAGGTGCCGACGAACGGTGCCCAGGAGATCCACCACGCCCAGTAGAAGATCGTCCAGCCGCCCAGCCAGGCCGGGTCGGAGAACGCCCCGGTCCGGGTGGACATGAAGACGAGGTTGCTGAGGTAGTCGCCGATCGAGGCGGGCAGCACCTCAAGGGTGTAGATGGTCGGCCCGACCACGAACACGAACAGCATCAGTGCGACGGCCAGCACCACGTTGGTGGTGGAGAGCCACTTGATGCCCCGGTGCAGACCGGTGAAGGCGGAGATGACGAAGGCCAGCGTCAGCGCCCCGATCACCACCAGTTCCACCGCGGTGCTGTCCGGCACCCCGGCGACCAGGTCCAGGCCGGCGGCGACCTGAAGGGCGCCGAGCCCGAGGCTGGTGGCGGAGCCGAAGACGGTGGCGAAGACGGCCAGCAGGTCGATGACCTGACCGACGGGGCCGTCGGCGCGGTCGCCGATGAGTGGCCGGAACGCCGCCGAGATCCGGTTCTGCCGGCCCCGACGAAACGTCGAGTACGCCAGGGCCAGCGCCACCACCGCGTAGATCGCCCACGGGTGCAGGGTCCAGTGGAAGAGGGTGAACTGCATGGCCGCCGATGCCGCCTGCCCGGTCTGCGGCTCGACGCCGGCCGCCGGTGGCGGTGCCGCGTAGTGCTGGATGGGCTCGGCCACGGCGAAGAAAACCAGGCCGATGCCCATGCCGGCGCTGAACATCATGGCGATCCAGGCCAGCGTGCTGAACTCCGGCTCGTCGTCGTCCTTGCCGAGCCGGATCCGGCCGAACCGGGACAGCGCCAGCACCACCGCCAGCACCAGGAAGGCGTTGGCCGCCACCACGAAGAACCAGCCGAACGTGCCGATCACCCAGGCCAGACCCGATTCGCCGACGCTCGCCAGCGAATCACGGGCCAGCACCCCCCAGAGCACCACGGCGAGCACTCCGCCGACGCCCAGGCCGAGCACGATCGGGTCGATCGTGCCACCCTTACCGCCGTGTTCGGCGGCCTTCTCGTCTACCTGCTCGCTCATGGTCACCCCTGACCATCCTCCCGCTCCCCCGCCGTCGTGCTCCGAAATTCCGGCTAATCGCACCCTGAGAGTCGACTTCAGCCGTTCAGGGGCGAGTTGGGGTGCCACCTTGCCGGTTATCGGCCCGATGGTCAACCGAGCGGCGCGGGAACTCGCCCCTGCTCGTCGGCCTCGACCTGGCGGTTCCAGTCGGGCTTGGTGGCCCGCCAGCCCTCGTCGTCCAGGCCCTTTCGCCAGTAGCCGGAAATGGACAGCCACTCGCGGGGAACCGACCGCTCCACCCGCAGCAACCGGCGCAACTGGCGGACGAAGGCCGCCTCACCGTGCACGAAGGCGTGCACCGTGCCGGGCGGGAAATCCAACTCACGCACCGCGGCCACCAACGCCTCACCCACCGGGCGTACGCCTCGGTGCAGCCAGGTCAGCCGTACCGCGCCGGGGCTGGGCAACGGCTGTTCGTCGGCCGGGCCGTCGACCTCGACGAAGACGTGCGCGGGCGCGCCGACGGGCAGCCGGGCCAGGGAAGCGGCGATCGCCGGCAGGGCGCTCTCGTCGCCGACCAGCAGGTGCCAGTCGGCCGCCGGGCTCGGCGCGTACGCCCCACCCGGGCCGACGAACAGCACCTCGTCGCCGGGGCGCAGCGCCGCCGCCCACGGGCCGGCCAGCCCTTCGTCACCGTGGTGCACCACGTCGACGGTCAGCTCCCCGGCCACCGCGTCCCAGGCGCGGACCGTGTACGCGCGCAGCCGGGGCCACTGCTCGCGAGGCAGGTCGCGGCGAATGGCGGCGAGATCGATCGGGCGCGGGTGGTCGACTCCGGCGACCGGAAAGACGATCTTGATGTAGTGGTCGGTGAACTCGCCGACCGGCAGGCCGGCCAGTTCCTCCCCGCCGAGGACCAGCCGGACCACGTGTGGGGTGGGCCGCTCGGTACGCAGTACGCGGGCGGAGGTGACCTTCTTCGGGCGATCCGTCATTCGGTTAGGCTAACCTCACTCACGGCGTGCCGTTCAACCCCCAACCCCGGTGTCAGCTTCTGATCAGGCGATCGTGCCAGGCCAGGGCGGCGGGATCGGTAAGCGAAGCCACCTGGTCGATCACCACCCGCAGTCGGGCATCGTCGTCGGCTGCGTCCCGCCACAGCGGTGCGAAGACCGGATCCAGCGCTTCCGGTGCCCGCGCGGCCAGCGTTCCCACGAGCCCCGCGACGATCTCCCGCTGCCGCTGGTAGCGGCCCTGCGCGCCGGGCCGACGCATCACGTAGCGCAGGGCGATCCCCTTGAGCAGCGCGCACCGGGCACGCAACGGCCGGGGTACGACCAGCTCGGCCGCGTACCGTCGGTGCGCTCCCGGGCCGAACCGTTCGGTGGTGGCGGCGACGGCGGTCGCCACGAACCGGCCGGTCAGCACGCTGGTGGTGGCCTTGAGTGCGGCCTGGGCCCGATGGCTGCCGTCGTAGCCGGCCAGCGGGGCGAGCACCGGGTCGGCGAGCAGGCCGGCCAGCGTCTCGGCAAGGTAGTCGGGCGACTCGGTCGAGTAGACGGCGGCGACGTCGGCGCAGAGCGCCGCCCGCTCGTCGGAATCGATGAGCAGCGGCTCCAGCGTGAGATATCCGCCGTGGATGCCGTCCTCGACGTCGTGCACCGAGTACGCCACGTCGTCGGCCCAGTCCATCACCTGTGCCTCCAGGCACTGCCGCTCGCCGGCCGGGGAGCCCTGCCGCAGCCAGGCGAAGGCGGGCAGGTCGTCGGCGTACACCCCGAACTTGCGCCGGCCAGGCTGGCGGGTCCACGGGTATTTGCCGACCGCGTCCAGCGAGGCACGGGTCAGGTTCAGCCCGGCGGACGTCCCGTCCGGGCCGTACACCTTGGCCTCCAGCCGGGTCAGTACCCGCAGCGTCTGGGCGTTGCCCTCGAACCCACCGCAGTCGGCGGCCAGTTCGTCGAGCGCGGCCTCGCCGTTGTGACCGAACGGCGGGTGCCCGAGGTCGTGCGCCAGCCCGGCGGTGTCCACCACGTCCGGGTCACAGCCCAGCCGGGCGCCCATCTCCCGGGCGATCTGGGCCACCTCCAGCGAGTGGGTCAGCCGGGTACGCAGGAAGTCGTCGGTGCCGGCCGTGTGCACCTGGGTCTTCGCGGCCAGCCGGCGGAACGCCGCCGAGTGCAGCACCCGGGCCCGGTCCCGCTCGTACGGGGACCGGCCGTGCTCCGGGTCCTTGACCGGCTCCGCGACCCGACGCGCCGCGTCCGGCCCACCGGACGCAGCACTCAATCCCCACGCTGCCGCAGCACGCAGAACTCGTTGCCCTCCGGGTCGGCCAGCACCGTCCAGTCGTCGCCGTCCTGGCCGATGTCGACGTGCCGGGCACCCATGTCGACAAGCCGTTCCACCTCGGCTTCCCGGTCGATCGGGCGCAGGTCGAGGTGCAGCCGGTTCTTGCCCTCCTTGACGCCGGTCACCGGCACGAAGACGATGCCGGGCAGCCGGTCCGCGCTCTGCCGGATCTCCACCTCGTCCGGCCGCTCCTCGACCACCTGGTACCCGAGCGCCTCGGCCCACCAGCGGGCCAGCCGACCCGGGTCACGGGCGTCGACGGTCAGGCTCTCCCACACGGCGGTCATGCGGGCACCGCCACCGCGACACCGACAGCCTCTGACAACTCGGTACGCGATCCCATCCGGCCACCCCTTCGCGAAACGACGGTCCACGGGCGAAGTCAGGTTACGCCCGGGGGCCCGGTTCGGCTCGCCGGCGACGTGCCCACGGCGGGTCCACATCCTCCGATCAGACGAGAGTTGTCGCCCGATTGCCGACGGTAACGGGATCGCACTCATCGACATCCACGGGTAGCGTCGCCATCGCGGAACGTCACCTGTTGCGGCGAGACACGACCGGTGGGAGAGACACGCTCGTGAACGCGGAAACGATGATGGGTACCGAGCTCCGAGGGCTGCGCCGACGCCGTCCAGAGGTCGCCGGCACGGTCCTCGCCGGCACGGACGGCCTGCTCATCTCCAGCGATCTGCCTACGACCGACGCCACCCACCTGGCGGCGCTGGCCGCGGCCAGCTTCGGCCTCGGGCATCGGATGGCGGCCACCGTGCGGCAGGGCGAGTTCCACGAGTCCGTGGTGCACACGGCCGCCGGTTGCGTGGTCACCTACCCGGCCGGTCGGGACGCCCTGCTGACCCTGGTCGCCGCACCGGGAGCGGATCTGGCGGCACTCCGCGAGGAGGCCCGTGGGGTGGTCCGCCGCGCCGGCCCCGCCCTCGCCGCCTGCCGCCGCCCGACGCTGCTGCCCCACCAACCGGATCCGCACGCCCCGCTGGCGGTGCGCACACCCATGGCCACGATGCCGAACCAGCGCCCCCACCGCGACCCGTCGATCACCTGGCGCCGCCCCCCGATCTGATCGCAGGACACCGGGCATCGCGAGGACACCGAGCATCGCGCGACAACATCGGGGATGGTGTTGCCTCGCCGGTGGCTCGACAGAGCGCCATCCCCGATGTCGCTGCTTCGGGCGTGCGGTCAGCGGCTGTCCGAGCCGCTGGTGACCAGCGTCGCCCGGCCTGCCTCCAGCCGCGCCACCGGGACCCGGAACGGCGAGCAGGAGACGTAGTCCAGCCCGACGGAGTGGAAGAAGTGCACCGAGTCGGGATCGCCGCCGTGTTCGCCGCAGACCCCGATCTTCAGCCCCGGACGGGCCGCCCGTCCCTCCTCGGCGGCGATGCGGACCAGGCGGCCGATGCCGTCCGCGTCGATGGACTCGAACGGTGAGATGCCGAAGATGCCCAGCTCCAGGTAGCGCCAGAAGAACGCCCCCTCCACGTCGTCCCGGGAGAAGCCCCAACCCATCTGGGTCAGGTCGTTGGTGCCGAAGGAGAAGAACTCGGCCGCCTCGGCGATCTGCCCGGCGGTCAACGCTGCCCGGGGCACCTCGATCATCGTGCCGATCAGCACGTCGACGTCGCTGCCGCCGACCACCTCGGCGATGATCCGCTCGGCTTCGGTGCGTACCGTCTCCAGTTCCTGGACCGCACCGACCAGCGGGACCATGATCTCCGGGCAGGGCCGGATCCCCTGGCGGGTGCACTCCACGGCCGCCTCGGTGATCGCCCGGACCTGCATCGCGAAAAGTCCGGGGATGACCAGACCCAGGCGTACGCCGCGCAGCCCGAGCATCGGGTTCTCCTCGTGCATCCGGCGTACGGCCGCCAGCAGCGCCTCCTCCTTGGCGACGTCCTCACCACGTTCCTGGGCGACCGCCACGTTGACGGCGAGCTGCTCCAGCGGCGGCAGGAACTCGTGCAGCGGCGGGTCGATCAACCGGACGGTGACCGGCAACCCGTCCATCTCCCGGAAGATCTCCACGAAGTCGGCCCGCTGCAACGGCAGCAGCGCGGCGAGCGCGTCCTCCCGCTCGGCCGGATCGCGGGCCAGGATCAGCCGTTCCACCAGCTCGCGACGGTCACCGAGGAACATGTGCTCGGTGCGGCACAGCCCGATGCCCTCGGCGCCGAAGCGCCGGGCCCGGGCCGCGTCGGCGGCGGTGTCGGCGTTGGTACGTACCGCCAGACGCCGGCTGGCATCGGCGTGCGACATGATCCGGTGTACGGCACGCACCAGTGCGTTGTCGATGTGCGCCGGGTCGAGACTGCCCTCGAAGTACTGCACCACCTCGGAGGGCATGACCGGCACCTCGCCCAGGTACACCTTGCCGGTGGTGCCGTCGATGGAGACGACGTCGCCCTCGGTGACCGTGTGTCCGGCCACGGCGAACCGCCGCTTCGGCACGTCGATGTCCAGGTCGTCGGCACCGGAAACGCAGGTCTTGCCCATTCCCCGGGCCACCACCGCAGCGTGGCTGGTCTTGCCGCCCCGCGAGGTGAGGATGCCCCTGGCGGCGATCATGCCGTTCAGGTCGTCCGGGTTGGTTTCCCGGCGCACCAGGATGACGGCCTCGCCCTCGGCGGCCAACTCGACCGCGCGGGCCGAGGTGAAGACGACCTTGCCGACCGCCGCGCCCGGCGAGGCGCCGATGCCGGTGGCGACCGGCTGGAACTCGTGGTCGAGCTGGAAGCGCGGGAACATCAACTGGGCCAGTTGCGCGCCGTTGACCCGGTGCAGGGCCTCGTCGAGGTCGATCAGGCCTTCGTCGACGAGTTGGCCGGCGATGACGAACGCGGCGGCGGCGGTGCGCTTGCCGACCCGGGTCTGGAGCATCCACAGCTTGCCGCGCTCAATGGTGAACTCGATGTCACACAGGTCACGGTAGTGCCGCTCCAGCCGGGCCATGTAGTCGAGCAGTTCGTCGTAGGAGTCCTTGTCGATCCGCTCCAGCTCCTGCAACGGCACGGTGTTGCGGATGCCGGCGACCACGTCCTCGCCCTGCGCGTTGGCCAGGTAGTCGCCGTAGATGCCCTGGGCGCCGCTGGCCGGGTCGCGAGTGAAGGCGACGCCGGTGCCGGAGTCGGGCCCGAGGTTGCCGAAGACCATCGCCACCACGTTCACGGCGGTGCCCAGGTCGGCCGGGATCCGCTCCTGCCTGCGGTAGACCACCGCCCGCTCGGCGTTCCACGATTCGAAGACCGCCCGCACGGCGAGGTCGAGCTGTTCGCGTGGCTCCTGCGGAAACTCCCGCCCGGTGTGTTTGGTGAAGATCTTTTTGTACGCGTCGACCAGCCTGCGCAGGTCGTCCGCGTCCAGGTCCAGGTCGAGGTCGGTGCCCTTGGCGCGCTTGGCCTCGTCGAGCGCGTGCTCGAACTCCTCGCCGGGCACGTCGCAGACGGTCTTGCCGAACATCTGGATCAGCCGGCGGTAGGAGTCCCAGGCGAACCGGTCCGCGCCGCCGGAGGCGGCCGGTTCGGCCGAGCCACCGGCCTGCCGGGCCAGTCCTTCGACGCTGCGGTCGTTGAGACCGACGTTGAGCACGGTCTCCATCATTCCGGGCATCGAGAACTTCGCCCCGGAGCGTACGGAGACCAGCAGCGGGTCGTCCGGGTCGCCGAGTCGCCGGCCCATCTCGCGCTCCAGCGCCGTCAGGTGCGCGGTGGTCTGGTCGGCCAGCCCGGCCGGTTCCGCACCCGTGTCGAGGTACGCCTTGCACGCCTCGGTGGTGATGGTGAAGCCGGGCGGCACCGGCAGGCCGAGATTGGTCATCTCGGCCAGGTTCGCTCCCTTGCCGCCGAGGAGGTCCTTGAGATCCTTGTTGCCCTCGGCGAAGTCGTAGACGTACTTGTGCTCAACCGTCTCTTGCGCTGCCACCAGAGCCTCCCACGCGCCCGGATTGACACTTAACGAAGGTTCAGTTTTTTGATACCCCGAATCCACCGCCTGGTAATCCGGGGAGTCGTGCCGATCGGTGGGCGAAGGCTAAGCGACCAACGCGCGGCCCGGGAGCATTCGGTGACAATAGGCACAGCAATCACGACAGTTCGCGTTCAGCACGGTTTTTGGGAACGGTCCCACGCGCACATTCACGCAATTGCCAGCCTCCCCGTACGCTTGACGGCACGCTCTGTGACCACCCCGCACCATTGCCACAACAGCCGCGAATACACCCCCTCGGGAGTCCTCGTGTCCGCCGCACCCAGCACCGCACCGGAACCACTCGACCCGCCCCACCCCGCCGACGTCACCCCGGCGTCCGAGGCGACGCCCGCCCCGGAGGTGGAGACCGCCGCAGCGGACCAGAGCGCCGCAGTTGGCAGGGCCGCCGCGCAGGCGAACGCCACCGACAGGGCCGAGCCCGCCGGGCAAACGAACACCGCCGCCGGAGCCGGAACGACCGCGCGGGCGAACACGGCTGCCGGGGCCGAGACGGCCGCGCACGCGGACGATGCCGCTCAGGCTGCCGGGCGTACCGCCGGGGAGCTGGCCAGGGCGGCGGAGCGCAAGGCGGCGGCGCTGCTCGCACC
Source organism: Micromonospora sp. NPDC000442 (assembly GCF_042898635.1). Taxonomy (NCBI): domain Bacteria; kingdom Bacillati; phylum Actinomycetota; class Actinomycetes; order Micromonosporales; family Micromonosporaceae; genus Micromonospora; species Micromonospora sp. NPDC000442. The sequence continues at coordinate 47,172 of NZ_JBIAYZ010000030.1, forward strand.
GCCGGCACCGACCCGGCTGGGCGACGTGGTGCCGGCGCCGGAACAGGTCATGCCGGACGCCGGGGCCGACTACCTGCTCGCCGCCGACGCGGTGATCCGGGTCAGCGCCGATCCGGCCGCCATGGCCGTCGCCGGGCATCTCGCCGCGCTGCTGCGCCCGGCCACCGGATACCCGCTGCCGGTGACCGACGCCGCCACGCCCGTACCGTCCGGTGGCATCGCCCTCGACCTGACCGGCGAGGCCGCGCTGGGCGAGGAGGGCTACCGGCTCGACATCACCACCGACGGCGTACGCATCGCCGCCGGCACCGCCGCCGGTCTCTTCCACGGGGTGCAGACCCTGCGGCAGCTGCTGCCGGCCGCCGTCGAGAGCGCCACCCCGGTCACCGAACGCTGGGTGCTGCCGGGTGGGTCGATTCTCGACCGCCCCCGCTACCCGCACCGGGGAGCGATGCTCGACGTTGCCCGGCACTTCTTCGGCGTCACCGACGTGCTGCGGGTGATCGACGACCTGGCCCGGTACAAGCTCAACCGGCTGCACCTACACCTCACCGACGACCAGGGCTGGCGGATCGCGATCGACTCCTGGCCCCGGCTGGCCACCGTCGGCGGGGCCGGCGCGGTCGGCGACGCCCCCGGCGGCTACTACACCCAAGCGGACTACCAGCGAATCGTGGCGTACGCCGCCGACCGGCACATCACCGTGATCCCCGAGATCGACCTGCCCGGTCACACCCACGCGGCGTTGACCGCGTACGGCGAGCTGGCGCCCGACCGGGTCGCGCCGCCGCCGTACACCGGCACCGAGGTCGGCTTCAGCTACGTCGACCCGGCCAGCGAGCGGACGTACGACTTCGTCGCCGACGTGCTCGGCGAGATCGCCGCGCTCACCCCCGGGCGGTGGCTGCACATCGGTGGCGACGAGGCGTTCAAGGTGCCCGCCGAGGTGTACGCCGGTTTCGTCGACCGGGTGCAGCGCATCGTCGCCGAGCTGGGCCGGGACGTGATCGGCTGGCACCAGATCGCTCCCGCCACCCACGCCGAAGGGCGGATCCTCCAGTGGTGGGGCACGACCGGCGAGGACGCGGTGACCGCCGAAGCGGTGCGCCGGGGGGCCCGGCTGATCCTCTCCCCCGGCAACCACGCGTACCTCGACATGAAGTACGCCCCGGACACCCCGATCGGGCACGACTGGGCTGGCCTGATCGACGTACACCGGGCGTACGACTGGGACCCGGCCAACCATCTGGCCGGCGCACCGGCCGAGGCGGTGCTCGGCGTCGAGGCGCCGCTGTGGACCGAGTCGGTGACCACGCTCGCAGAGATCGAGTTCATGCTGTTCCCCCGGCTGCCCGCCATCGCCGAGCTGGGCTGGTCACCCCGGTCGACGCACGACTGGAGCGCGTTCCGCGAGCGGCTGGCGACGCACGGCCCGCGGTGGGCCACTGCGGGCATCACGTACCACCGTTCTCCTGAGCTGCCCTGGCCGACGACGCCGGTGCCCGCACCGCGCAGGCCGTCGGCCGACGATGTCGGACAGGCGCCGGTCAGCCGCCTCGACGAGACGCCAGTCCGTCCAGGAACAGCTCCAGACCGAGGGTGAAGCGGTCCACCGGGCCGGCGGCGAACAGTGCGTCGCGCAGCGCGACGGTGTGCGGGAAGCGGTCCGCAGGCAGGTCGCGGTAGTACTGCGCGACGGCCGCCCAGCGCCGCTGTACCGCCTCCGGGCCATCGTGGGGCGCCCGCTGCCGCGCGGTGTCGAGGGCGTCGGCGGTGACGTAGAGGGAAAGCCGGTCCACCGCCCACGCGCAGACCTCGTCCGGAAAACCAGCCGTACGCAGAATCGCCAGTAACGCCTCAGCGATGCGGGCTGGACTGTCGCCGACCGGTGGACCCGACATGGCCACCGCGGCGATGTCGTTGTGCGCCAGCAGGACCCGTCGCACCTCGCGGGCCAGCGCGATGAGCGGCCCGCGCCAGTCCTCCGGGTCGGGCGGCGGCACGGCGACCTCGGCCAGCACCCGGTCGAGCACGAGTTCGAGAAGTTCGTCCTTGCTGGTGACGTGCCGGTAGATCGAGGCCGGCCCGGTGCCGAGCGCGTCGGCGACGCTGCGCATGGTGACCGCGTCCACGCCGGCCCGGTCGACCAGGTCGAGTGCGACAGCGACGATCGCCTGCTGGGTCAGCGCCGGCTTCGGCCGGGTGGAACGACGCCGCCGAGCCGGGAGCTCCGCACCACTGTTGATCATCCGGCTTCCTCCGCAATTCCGGTGGCCGCCCCGATCCCGGCGGGACGGCCACAGGGTAGTCGAGGCCCCGACAAACCACCTTGCGAACGATGTTCGCATCATGCGAACATCGTTCGCATGATGCCGATGAACGCCCTGACCCGTACCGCCCGCGCTGCCGCCATCCTCGCGCCGACCGCGTTGATCGGCGTGGACCTGGCCGACGGCGCAACCCGCCCCGGCTATCAGCTCACCCGGCACTGGATCAGCCATTTGTCCCTGGGCGACCGGGGTTGGCTCGGCACCGTCAAGCTGGTCGCCGTCGGGCTACTGGTCGTCGCCATCGCGATCGGGCTGCGGGGCCAGGCGAGGGCGGCCGGCGCGACGCCCCGCCGGGCAACCTGGAGGTCGGTGACGCTCGCCGACTCCCGGCACACCGCCGCCTCCGTCGACCGGCAGCCCCGCGCCAATGGCACGGCCGGCACCGCTGCGCGGAACACCGGTGGGGACAATCGTGCACGGCGTGGCCAGATGTCCGATTCGCCGGTGACCGGGGCCACGCCCCCGGCGGAATCGCGGGCCCGGCCCGGTGGTTATACATGGCGTAACCGCGAGTGCCTCCGAGCGCCGCCCCCGGCCCGGTCGGAATGACCCCCCAC
>NZ_JBIAYZ010000031.1:0-43494 GCF_042898635.1 Micromonospora sp. NPDC000442
AAGTCATGTCCACAGCAGACAGACGATCACGCGGTGGCCGCACCTCGTCTACCCGGCCCCACCAGCGACATCTCAAACGGCGGCTGCCGTACTAGGGGCGGCAGTCCGCGCTACTCGCACGCTCGTTGAAGTCGCTCAACCGCTACGAAGATCTGCTGCTCGGGACCAGGCCGGCTCGGACGCCACTCGACGAGTAGCGGTCGGACAGCTTCGAGGAGCTCAGTGAGATACATCGCAGTGGGCGGCTCGGGTAGCAAGTCAAGCGCGACGATCGCGCCCATAGTTACTTGATACCGGTGAGTGTTGGTGGGTGTGTCTTGCCAGCGGGGCGAATTTCGCCACTCCTGCACACGCTCGTACACCTCGGCTGTGGCGGCTCGGATGAGGGCTGCTTGCTGGCGAGGTGTGAGCCCGGTGCGGGTGTCGGGACGGTCGGCGGGATCCTGCGGCGGCGTGTCGGCGTCGCGCATGACGGCGATCGTACCGTCGCCATGATCGGAACTGCTCGTGCGCGTGCTGCGCGGTGGAGGCGAGCGGTCAGCCGGGTTTGGTGTTCCACTCCGTGGCGAGGATGGAGTAGAGCTGGGAGTCGCGCCATGCGCCGTTGGTGTAGACGTGGTCGCGGAGGCGGCCTTCGTACTGCATGCCGAGTCGTTTGACGACGGCGATCGAGGCGGCGTTGTCGGGGCCGATGGCTGCGGTGATGCGGTGAAGCCCCAGCTCCTGGAAGCCGAAGCCAACAAGCATGCGGGCGGCGTCGGTGGCGTAGCCGCGACCCCAGTGATCGGCGCCGATGGCGTAGCCGAGCTTGGCGGCCTGGTGGCCGGTGAGTCCGAGGCGGGCGAAGCCGATCATGCGGTCTTCGGTGTCGGCTACGGCTAGGTAGTACTCGTTGCGCGGGGTGAGCTGCGCCCGCGTAACGGCTCCTTCAACCATGGCAACGGCGGCGGCGTGGTCGCGGCTGTCGAAGGAGAGCCACTGGGTGACGCGGTCGTCGCCGATGATCGCCAAGGCGTCGGCCGCGTCATCGGGTCGCAGTTCGCGCAGCGTGATGACGCGGCCGGGGATGGTGATCGGGTACATGCGCCGATGGTGCCTTATCGAGGCAGGGCGTTGGCGGGGGTGTGGGTGAAGTGTTCGATGCCGTCGATGAGGTCGCGGGCGTCGTCGGCGTGGCCGGCACGGGTGATGGCCTGGTGAACGCGTCGGACGGAGTGCACGATGCCGTTGATGCGCTGGTCGGCAGGGAGTTCGAGGACGGGGGCAAGGGCGTCTTCGGCGGCGTCGAGTTCCCCGTTGGCGACGCGGGCGATAGCCAGGTTGGTGTGTGAGCCGGCCTGGTCGCCGAAGGCCCATGCGGGGTCGTAGTGGTCGGAGTATGCCTGGACGGCTTGCAGGGCGTAGCGCTCGGTGGTGGCGGCTTCGTCGGGGAGCCAGGCGAGTGCGTCGCTGGCGTAGTAGAGGGTGCGGGGCTGGTTGAAGGTGCAGATGCCGCCCATCTCGTCCATCTCGTCGGGGCGTACCCGGGACCAGGCGTCTTCGGCCTCGTGTATGGCGGCCTTGGCCTGTTCGCCGTTGCCGAGGGCGGCGTAGGCGCGCGCGGCGCTGGCGGGTAGCCAGACGGCGGAGGTGCCGCCGGCCTGGGTGGCGTACTCACGTCCGGCTTCGGCGTAGCGGACGGCTTCGGCATACCGGCCGGCCCAGTAGGCGACCAGGGATTGGAGGCCGCGGAGCCAGGCTTGCAGGCCGGGGTGTGCGGCCTGGTCGGCGCAGAGCACGGCGGTACGGGCTTGCAACATCGCGGAGTGCGGGTCGGCCATGTCGTGGGAGACCTTGGCGAGGAGGCCGCTGGTGATGCCGGCGAGGAAGTGCAGGTCCCGTGACTGTGCTGGTTGTTGGCGGCGTTCGAGCAGGGTGAACAGGGTGTCTTGGGTCTCGACCAGGTCCGGCAGGATCTGGCTGATCGGGCGCTGCGGGTAGGCCAGGGCGAGTCGCTGTACGTCCTCGGTGAGCTGGTCGATGGCGGCCGGTGAGGTGGCTTCGGCGGCAAGCATGGCGTAGTGGCGGGCGCGTTGTGCGGCCATGGCGAGGAGGTTCCTTTCCGGGCCGGCGCCGAAGGGCTCGACAATGAGCTGTCGGCCCGGCGCAGGGGTCAACTGGTCAGGTGCCCAGGGACGCTGCAACTCATCGACGGTCTTGCCGAACATGGCCTGCAACGCTCGCCGGGTGGCGGGTGTCGATGAGGCCAGGTCCCGTTCACCGCGTGCCAGCCGCCCGAGGTGTCGGGCGCTGATCGCCGCACGGGGGTCCATGCGGCTGAACTCGTCGGCCAGTTCCTCGTACGTGCGGTCACTGTGCTGGATCAGGTGCTCCAGCACGGTGCGAGGTTCGCGGCGGTCTCGGGCCATCTCGATGCCTTCCTGATGGGCTGTCTCCACGCTCGCCTGTCGGAGGTCCTGAACTCAACGCAGGTCCTCATGGTGTCCGCTCGATGTCCGCCAGAGGTGCAGGTTCGGTCCTCGATCGGTCTCCGTCACCGGGTGTTCTATCTCCACCATGGACGTCTCACCCACCGCAATTGTGCATGTACTCGCCGCTGAGGTGCATGGGCCGACATGGCGCCGGGCCACTAGTGCCGGTGCCGGTTCGACTGCGGCCATGGCGGAGGGCGGTGCTCGGGTCCTTCGGTGCGTGAACGGGGGACGCTCGCGCCGGGGAACGTGCCACGCCTCGTCGCCTCTCATCGCCTGCACTGGCTGTGAGGGGCGGGGCTGGAAGATGGCCAGCCCTCGGCGGTCTCTTCGCGCGCCGAGTGATCCGAACCGGCTGCAACGACGGGGCTGCCCGGACTGCGCCGGCACCGGTAGGCAGACGCGATCGGCGGCGATTGCGGTAGCGGCTGCGTCCTGAGCAGGGCACCGGAGCAGGTGCTGGCAGGCGAATCACGGTGTCGGTCGTGGCCACAGCCCGCCTGCTTCGGTGCCCATCCACATCATGCGGTGAGGACGGGCGGTGATGGACCCGAAACCGGGCGACGTTCTGCACGTCGGCAGCGATGCGTCCGTGCAGTTCGGCGGGAAGCGGTCGCTGACCTTCCGGGTCATCAAGGTCTGCGACCTGACGACGTACGACGGTTGGGTCTGGCTGCTCGGTTACACGCTCGACCGGGCCGGCAACGCCGTGGACCGGCGAGAGATCTTCGTGCGGCCGGCGGGGCTGCGGCTGCTCGCCCCGGCTACCACCCCCGCCACCGGACGCACCCCACCTGCCCTCCCGGGCCGTGCCGGGCGGAGCGGGGCGAGTCGAAGGGTTCCTACGGCAGTCTCAACTTCGAGGAGGTTGCGGTGACCAGGCATTCGGTTGGCGTCGTCCAAGCAGCGTCCCGCTTGGTCCGACTCTGTCCAGAGCAGGTCAAGCGGATCCGGTTCCGTCGTACCCGGTTCGGGCGGCGCGGCCTGGCCGAGGAGCAGGTGTACGGCTTCCTGCGCGCGGTCGTTGACGAGCTGGCCGCGCGCGATGGCGTAGAGGCGAGCCTGCGCGCGGAGAACGCCCGATTGAAGATCGCCCTGCGTGAGTGGCAGGGCAGCATCGCTCGCAAGACAGGCCGGATGGCCAACGCCGGACGTTGGACAGAACCTGAGCAGCGCAGATAGCCTGTTGACAAGCTGAGTTGTCGTCTGAGGTGAAGCCCGGTGCCGATCGAAGTTGCGCCGCCGAAGTACGTCGTGATCGTCAACGCGGTGCAACAACGCATCGAAGACGGCACGTACCCGCCGGGCTCGATGCTGCCCAGCGAGACCGAACTGATCCGCGAGTTCGGCGCGTCCCGGCCGGTCGTGGTCAGAGCGCTGGACCTGCTGCGCCAAGACGGCTGGATCGACAGCAGACAGGGCAAGGGCCGCTTCGTCCTCGGCCGGCCCGGCGGGGCCGACCAGCGGCAGCGCGAACGCCGTTACGCCGTGCTCGAAGACGACGAACGGACCGGCTCAACCCTGCTGGAGGCCGGAACGGTGCCGGCTCCCCCAAGGGCAGCCGTAGCGCTGGGGATCGACCCGGGAACTTCCGTCGTCGCACGGCGTCGCCTGATCACAGTCGACGGACTCGGGCCGGTCGAACTCGGTACCGCGTTCCTGCCTGTCGACCTCGCCGACGGCACGGGAGTCGGCGGCGGCGACGCGCTTCCAGAGGGACTGCTCCGGCATGTGGCCTCGCGCAAGCGCGTGCGCTTCGACCACGTGAGTGAGCGGATCTCCGCTCGGCTGCCCGACACCGAAGAAGCCCAGCTCTTGCAGATCGCCGAACATGACCCGGCGCTGACAGTGCTGCTGGCCGTCTGCGACCGATCCGCCAAGCCCCTGCTCGCTGTGGATCTGCTGCTGCCGGCACGTCGACACGATCTCGAAGACGTCTATCCAATCGACTGACGTAGCCCGACACCTCACTTGACAAGTCAAGTTGGCCGCGCCTACCTTTGATGCAACTTAACAAGTCAACTGGTTGAGTTGGCTTCATGGCTCTGGAGGTCGTTCGTTGGTTCCGATGACGTTGAAGGTGCCGGTCCCGTCCGAGTACGTCTTCCCCGCTGGGGCTCTCTGCCTGGGTGTGTCGCCGCAGATCGATTTTCAGCGGCGGGGTGAGGCGGATAACCAGGCGCGGGACAAGGAGACCGGGGAGCGGGTTTGGGTAGTGCGGGTGATGGACCTGGACCCGGAGGCCGGGAAGTTCGGCCGCTCGACTGAGGTGAAGGTCAAGGTGGTGGCCGCGCAGCAGCCGGTGCCGCCGCCGTCGACAGTGCCGGGTTATCCACCGGCGGTGGAGTTCGAGGGCCTGACGCTGACGCCGTATGTGGATTCGCAGCGGTGCAAGCCGGGCCGCTCCTCGGGTGACTGCCGTTCCCGGATGGCGTACTCGCTGCGGGCCTCGGCGATCCGTCCGGCGTCGGCGGTGCCGGGCTCGGTGGCCGCCTGATCGCTTCGTTAGCGCGCGGGGCGGGTCGTTTCCCCGCCAAGAGTCCCGGCCCGTCCCCGCGCTCACCTCATCCCTCGTCTGATGAAGGAGGGCGTGATGCCCACCGTAGTTCACCCTGCCCTGATCGCAGCCGTGCCGCTGCTGGTCGGGGCGCTGCTCCTGCTGTTCCGAACCAGCCTGGCCGACCTGCGGCATGCGCTGCGGGAGGTGGAAGCGGCGCTGCGGTCACTGCTGCGAATGCCGCCGGCTTCCGGACTGGTCTACGCGATCCGCTGCCCCCGCTGCTCCCAGTGGGTGAAGCCGCGTCGGTTTGACCTGCGGCGTATGTCGTGCCGGTCGTGCATCTCCACGTTGGGCCGTGGTCGCCGTGGTCAGGGCGGTGACGTGTGCCTCTGATCAACATCATTCCGGGGGACAAGATCCCCGTTGCGCCGATGAACATGCGCCTGCCTGCGTGGCGGGTGCCGGGCTGGCTGCTGGTGTTCTGGTGGCTGGCCCGTGGCCTTGCCCGCCTCACCGTCATGGCCATCCGCTACTGGTGGCTCACCGGCCCGACCGTGCTCGCGCTGTGGATCCGGGCCGAGTTTGGTGGCCTGGTCCTGGCCGGCGTCGTCACCGCCGTTGCCGCTGGCTGTGTCGGGTGGTGGCGGTGGCATCCGGTGTCGTGGCTGCGGTTCGGCTGGTACCCGCTCGTCGCCCGCATCCGGGCGTTGGTGGTGTACCAGCCCCGGTGGGCGTCGGTCATGGCTACCTGCGGCCTGGCGACGGTGTTCGGTGGTGACCGCTATGTGCCCCGGCTGCTGCGGGTGCGTTGTGATCGGTGGGGCGATGAGCTGACCGTGCGGATGCTGCCGGGCCAGATTCCGGATGACTGGGGCCAGGCTGCGGAACGTCTCGCCTACGCGTTCCGGCAGCACACCGGCCAGGCCCGTTCCACCGACCGTCCCGATCGGGTGGTGGTGCGCTTCATGCGCCGTGACCCCCTCGCCCGCATCGTGACGCCGCTCCCCGTGACGGACGTGCCCGACCTCGGCGGGCTACTCCTCGGAGTCCGCGAAGACGGCGAACCCTACCGGCTGCGGCTGGCCGGCTCACACGTCCTGATCGCGGGGGCGACCGGGGCGGGTAAGGGCTCGGTGTTGTGGTCGCTCATCCGCTCTCTGGCCGGCGGGATCCGTTCCGGTCTGGTGGAGGTGTGGGCGTTCGATCCGAAGGGCGGGATGGAGTTGGCGGCGGGGGTGCCGTTGTTCGCCCGGTTCGCCTACGACGACGCCGACGGCATGGCCGGCGTCCTCGACGAGGCCGTGAAGCGGATGCGGTTGCGGGCGTCCCGGTTGCGTGGGGTGACGCGTCAGCATGTGCCGACGGTCGAGGAGCCGTTGCTGGTCCTGGTCATCGATGAGCTGGCCGCGTTGACCGCCTACATCACCGACCGGAAGGTCCGGGACCGGATCAAGGAATCCCTCGGTCTCCTGCTGTCGCAGGGCCGGGCGGTCGGGGTGCACGTCGTCGCGGCGTTGCAGGACCCGCGTAAGGACGTGTTGCCGTTTCGGGATCTGTTCCCGACCCGCATCGGCCTGCGGTTGACCGAGCCGGAGCAGGTGGACATGGTCCTCGGTGAAGCCTCCCGCGACCGGGGTGCCCTGTGCGACCGGATCCCGGAAACGTCGCCGGGGGTGGGGTTCGTCGTCCTCGACGGCGTCCGTGAACCCGTCCGGGTCCGCTTTGCCTACCTCACCGACGACGACATCCGCGCCCTCGGCCACACCTACCGCCGACTCGACACAACCACCGACGGCGAGCAGGGGGTGACCGCGTGAAAAGCAACGCGCAACGGGTGGAGGGCGTGGTCCTGGTCCTCATCGTCCTCGTCGTCGGCGGACTGGCCGGGGCAGCGTCGTTCACCCACGTGCACGACTGGACCATGGCCAACTCGCCCGCCGGTACGGGGGACTGGTTCGGCTGGGCCAACGCCGCCATCTCCGAACTGCTACCCCTGGCCGCACTGCTAACCATCCGGCAACGCCGCCGCACTGGCGGACCGATCGGCTACCCGATGTTCCTGCTCGTGTGTGCGGTGGCGCTGTCTTTGGCTGCGCAGCTCGCGGTGGCCAAACCGGGCCTGTCCGGCTGGCTCCTGTCCGCCGTGCCCGCGCTGGCGTTTCTCGGCCTGTCCAAACTCGTCTTCTCCACCGCCCCCGTGCCACCGGCCACCATGCCGAGCGGTAGCGACGCGCTGCCGGTGCCATCCAACGACGACCAGGCGGCCGGAAGCGACGCACGGGCCAACGACGACCAGGCGGCGCCCGTCGTTCGGGATGTCGACGAGGAGCAGCGTCGGCCAGTGGTCCTGCGGCCAGTGCCGTCGATCGAACGCGAACGGCGTCCCGGACTCGTGCCCGTCCCGGCGGCGGCGTTCACCCCGCGCAACGGCACCCCTGCCGGTCCGGAGGGCGACCGGTGAACCAACTCGAACTCATCCCCACCGCAACCCCGGCCGCTGAGGTAATGGAGCGGCCTCGGCCGGGGTCACGGGCCGACCGGATGCGCAAACCTCTCGCCAAGGACGCGCTCAAGCAACTCGCCGAACAGCACGGCGTCTGCGTCCGACCCCTTGCCCTGCGCCGTACCGACACCGCCACCGGCGTGACCGAGGTGGTAGAGGTGCCGTGCGGGGCGACCCTGGCGGCGAAGTGCAAGCCGTGTGCGGAGCGGGGCCGGCGGCTGCGGATCCAGCAAATCCGGGAAGGCTGGCACCTCGCCGACGAACCCACCATCCGCCCCGACAAGCCAGGGGAAGACGCACTCGCCCTGGTGCGGGTACGGGCACACCTGGAATTCGAGCGGGAAGCGGTCCAGTACCAGCCGATGACCCCGGACGAGCGAGTCGCGCACCTGGCCGAGATCGACGCCGCCATCGCGGAACTGGACGAGGCGCTCGGTGAGACGAGCCTGCGCGGACACCTCACCCCGAAAGACCGCGACGAACGGCCACGCCGCAAACGGTCCACCAGGCGGCGGCAGGACTCCCCGGACCTGCCCCGGCTGCACGTCGACCCGCGCACGGTCGGCCGGGCCTACTCCGGCAAGACCGGCAAGACCCACCGGCCCTCCATGCTCGTCACCCTGACGCTCGGCTCCCACGGGCCGGTGCACTCCCACCTCCGACGCGGCCCCTACATCGCCCCGTGCGAGTGCGGGCAACGACACGGGCCGCATGACGACGTGCTCGGCACACCCGTCGACCCGACCACCTACGACTACCGGCGGGCCGCACTCGACGCGATCCACTTCGCCCGGGTGCTCGACAGGTGGTGGCAGAACGTGCGCCGCGCCGCCGGCTGGAACGTTCAGTACGCGGGCGCCGTCGAGCTGCAACGCCGTCTCGCGCCACACGCGCACTTCGCAATCCGCGGCACCCTGCCCCGCCGGCTGCTCAAACAGATCGCCGCAGCCACCTACCACCAAGTGTGGTGGCCGCCGTTCAGCGAACCGGTGTACTCGTTAGACAAGCCGCCGGTGTGGGACGTCGACCGACAGGAATACGTCGACCCGAAAACCCGTGAGCCGCTGCCCACCTGGGGTCAAGCGCTTGACGCCCTGGAGGAACCCGACAGCCGACCCGCCTACGTCGCCCGACTCGGCCGCATCGACGCACGCGGCATCGAGCAAGGCACCAAGGATGCGGAACGCTCCATCCGGTACGTGACCAAGTACGTCACCAAGGACCTGACCGACCAGGCCAAGCCACGATCCGACGCGCAGAAGGCACACTTCGACCGGCTGCACGCGGAACTGTCCGTGCTGCCCTGCTCGCCAACCTGCGCCAACTGGCTGCTCTACGGCGTCCAACCCGACGGCGTCAAGGCCGGCTTGACGCCTGGCCGGTGCACCGGGAAGGTCCACCAACGCTCCACCCTCGGCTTCACCGGCCGACGCGTCCTCGTCTCCCGCCAATGGTCCGGCAAAACCCTCGCCGACCACCGCGCCGACAACCGCGCCTGGGTACGGGCCATCCTCGCGGGCGGCATGGCCGACACCGAGGAACACGACCAGGCGGCGGCCGACGAGGCAGACGGGCCGAACCGCTACCGGTTCGAACTCGCCCGACCCGAAGACCCCGACGTGCCACCACTGGAACACCGCCTTCTACGCGCCATCTCGGCCCGCATTCGGTGGCGCACAGACCTCGACACAGCACGGCAGCGAACAGCCGGGGCCGTTTCGGCTACCGCTGCTCCCCTCTCCCCTGCTGCCTAACCATCTGGAGGACAGAACCCCTCATGGAAAGTGAGCTGCTGACCGTTCCGGAAGTCCTCTCCGTCCTCAACGGAGTGTCGCGGCGGACCTTCTACCGCTGGCGTGAGCTAGGTATCGCCCCGGAGTGCATCAAGCTACCCAACGGTGAGTTGCGCATTGAACGGCGAGACCTGCGGGCGTGGCTGGAGCAGCACCGGGAGGCGGCGTGAAGTCGCGCGAGGTACGAATCCGGGGCATCCAGGTCAACGCGCTGGCGGGTCGTAAGAAGTCGTACACCGTTCGATGGGTGGTGGGAACGGGGCCGAAGTCGCGGACGTTCAGCACCCGGGCGCTGGCGGACAACTTCCGGTCGGACCTGATGCAGGCGGCGAACCAGGGCGAGGCATTCGACGGTGACTCCGGTCTGCCAGAGCCGATGGTTGCGCCGAAAGAGTCGGTGAGCTGGCTCGGGTTCGTCCGCCGGTACCTCGACATGAAGTGGCCGGGCGCGGCGGCCAAGTCGCGGGAAAGCACGACCGATGCGCTGGCGTCGGTCACGGCGGCGCTGGTGCGGGACACGGCCGGGCGGCCTGACCCGGTCGTGCTGCGGCGGGCGTTGCGGGAGTGGGAGTTTCCGCCCGCGTCTCGGCAACTCGACCGGCCTGCGGAGGTCGCTGCGGCGCTGCGGTGGTTGGAGCGGGCTTCGCTGCCGCTGTCGGCGCTGGCGGAAGCCGCGGTGGTGCGGCCAGCGTTGGACGCGCTCGGCTTGCGGATGGACGGCCGGCCGGCGGCGGCGTCGACGACCAGGCGGCGACGCTCGGTCTTCTACAACGTCCTTCAGTACGCCGTCGAGCTGGAGCTGTTGGACTTCAACCCGGTCGACAAGCTGCGGGTGCGGTCGAGCCGGCGGAAGCTGTCCGGTGAAGTCGACCGCCGAGTCGTGGTGAACGTCCGCCAGGCGCGGGAACTGCTCATCGGGGTCACGTACGTCGGTCAGCGAGGCAAGGACGGCCGGCGCGGTGAGCGCCTGGTCGCCTTCTACGCCTGCCTGTACTTCGCGGCGCTGCGGCCAAGCGAGGCGCTGGGCTTGCGGGAGCGGGATTGCCATCTCCCGGCGAAGGGTTGGGGCCTTTTGACGCTGGAGAAATCCCGGCCGGCGGCCGGGAAGCGGTACACCGACAGTGGCGAGGTACACGACGACCGGGGGTTGAAGCACCGGGGCGACGCAGAGGCGCGAGAGGTGCCGATCCCGCCGGAGCTGGTGGCGATCCTGCGGGCACACATCGGCCGCTTCGGCGTAGGTGCCGACGGGCGCCTGTTCCGCAGCGGGCGGGGCAACGTGGTGGCGTCCTCGACGTACTCGCGAGTGTGGGAGGAGGCGCGGCGGTTCAGCTTGCCGCCGGAGCGGGTGGCCTCTCCCCTGGCCGGTCGTCCGTACGACCTGCGGCACGCCGGGGTGTCGCTGTGGCTCAACGCCGGCTTACCGGCACCGGAGGTCGCGGAGCGGGCCGGCCACTCGGTCGACGTCCTGCTCAAGGTGTACGCCAAGTGCCTCGACGGGGACCGCAGCCGGATGAACGAGCGCATCGAGGCGGCGCTGAGCTGATAAACGCCGGTAGCGTGGGAGGGGCCGTGACGGGTGCTGCGGCCCCTCCGCCTTTGTGGGCTGTGACCTGCGGGAACGGGCGCTCTCAAGCGTCCAAGATCATTGCACGTATTTTGCACGGAGGGCTGCAAACGGCGGCTCCGGGTGGCATCCAGTTGCACATCTTGGCCGATCGACGGGGAAGCGTATCCGCAGGCCAGGCAGCGTTCCTGCTGATCTTCGAGGTGCCCCCGGCAGGATTCGAACCTGCGACACACGGTTTAGGAAACCGATGCTCTATCCCCTGAGCTACGAGGGCGCGAGGGCACAGTCTAGCGACCTGGGGTTCACCTGGGGTGGCAGGGAGTGGCCCACGTTCACCCACAACCCCGAGGCCCTGTTCAGCCAGCCCAGGACCACGCCCGGAGCACACGAACCCCGGTTCGCGACCGGCGGTCGGCCGAGGTGACCCGCATTGGCACGGTTCACCCGGGTTGGCATCCGCCGGAGAGCACACGCCGTTCTGGACCAGTGCCGCGTCTTCCTCGGAACTGACGGTGATTACCCCCGGCGGTACCGGCTACCTGACCCAATCGCTGGCGCTGCCGCCACATGCCTCGGTCCAGGACGCGATCGACCTCGACAGCTTTGACACGGACATGCCGGTGACGGCCGTTCGGCCGCGACGGCCAGGTGCCGAGCGCAAGGCCTCTCGACCCGTTGCGGCGCCGCCTCGTCGGATTACGCTCACCGAGACGGCGCCGCAACGCCCCACACCGGCCCGGGTCAGGCTCGCTTCGTGAAGGCGGAACGCGCCCACAGGTAGCCGACGAGGGCGATCGCCACGCACCAGGCGACGGCGACGGCCGCGTCGGTGGTGTCGGGCGCGCTGTCGAGCAGGCCGCGCACGGTCTCGATGATCGGCGTGAACGGTTGGTACTCGGCGAACTGACGAAGACCCGGTCCCATCTTCTCCGCCGGTACGATCGCGCTGCTGAAGAACGGCAGCATGACCAGCGGCACGGCGGCCATGCCCGCTGTCTCCGGCGACTTCGCCGACAGTCCCAGCGCGACCGTGAACCAGCCCGCCGCGAACGCGAGCAGAACGACGACGCCACCCACGGCGAGCCAGTCGGTCAGGCTCGCCTCCGGGCTGAACCCCAGCAGGAAGGCCACTCCGACGAGCGCCGCGATGGCGATCACGTTGGTCAGCACGCTGGTGATGACGTGGCCGGTCAGCACCGCGCCGCGGGAGACGTCCATGGCCTTGAACCGGTTGATGATGCCCTTGGTCATGTCGGAGTTCACCGCCGTCGCGGTGGCTCCCAGCCCGTAGCAGACGGCCAGCAGGATCATGCCCGGCGTCGCGTAGTCGATGTAGTCCACGCCGACGCTGAAGGCGTCGCCGAACATGTACACGAACATCAGCATGATGATGATCGGCATCAGGACGGCGTTGAACACCGAGGTCGGGTTCCGGGTGAGGTGTTTGAGGTTGCGGCGCAGCATGACCAGCGACTGGGACTGGGCGCTCATTTCGTGTCGACCTCCGTGGCGTGGCCGGTCAGGGCGAGGAAAACGTCGTCGAGGTCCGGGGTGCGCACGGAGCACTCCTCGGCGCTGAGGGAGTGCTCGTCGAGCCGGTCCAGCAGGGCCCGCAGTGACTTCGTGCCGCCGTCGGCGGGCACCCGCAGGGCCAGCGCGTCGTCGTCTCGGGTGGCCACGGGGAAGATCCCCGCGGCGGCGTCGAGTTCGGCGGCGGTGGAGAACCGCAGCCGTACGTGTGTTCCGGGGATGAGGCGCTTGAGCTCTTCCGGCGTGCCCTGGGCGACCAGGCGGCCCTGGTCGAGCACCGCGAGGCGGTCGGCGAGTTGGTCGGCCTCCTCCAGGTACTGCGTGGTGAGGAAGATGGTCACGCCGTCGTCGACCAGGTCACGCACGATCGACCACATGGTGCGGCGGCTGCGCGGGTCCAGGCCCGTCGTCGGCTCGTCGAGGAAGATGATCCGCGGATTGCCGACCAGCGTCATCGCCAGGTCGAGCTTGCGGCGCATGCCCCCGGAGTAGGTGGAGGTCGGCTTGTCCGCCGAGGCGGTCAGCTCGAACCGGTCCAGCAGGTCCGCGACGATCCGCTCGCCGTCGCCGGCGACCCCGCGGTTGAGGTCCACCATCAGCTGGAGGTTCTCGCGTCCGGTCAGCAGTTCGTCGACGGCCGCGAACTGGCCGGTGACGCCGATGGCCGCGCGGACCGCCCTGGCGTCGGTGGCAAGGTCGTGGCCGGCGACCCGGACCGCGCCGCCGTCGGCCTGCACCAGCGTGGTCAGCACGTTCACCGTCGTCGTCTTGCCCGCGCCGTTGGGGCCGAGCAGACAGAACACCGTGCCAGCGTGGACGTCGAAGTCGACGCCGTCGAGGACGGTCTTGTCCTTGTACGCCTTGCGCAGGCCGGAGACCGAGATCGCCGGGGTCGTCACGCGGTCACCTCCGGGGTGGCCTCGGCGGCGTCGAGCGCCGCGATGATCTTGTTGGTCATGTCGGCGACGGTGGGACCGGGTGCGCCCTGCCGGGTACGGACGGCCGCGTCGAGGGCGACGACGACGGTGCGGCGGAAGTTGTCGGCCTCGGCCGGAGCCTGCTCGGCGAGCAGGCGCATCGCCTCGGTCAGGGCGGGCAGAACGCGGTCGGCGATCTCGGCCACCGACCTGCCGCCCAGGTCAATACCCGTGGACTTCTCCGCGAGCACGTGCCCGACCAGGCCGGTTGCCGAGGCCAGGGCGATGGACCCGCCGGTGGCGATCTTGTGGGGTGAGCCGCCAGCGGCTCCAGCGGCCGACAGCAGCGTGACCGCACCGTACGCGGCCGTGCGAAGCGTGAGTTTGTCCTGGGTGGAAAGGTTGACGGACACAGTGTTGAGCTCCTTGACATTGACGTGGGCAGGTGGCGACCGCCGGGTGGCGGCCCGGGATCACCGGGCGGGTCTCGGCTCCCGCCCGGGGCGGCGCGCGTCCGGGGGCAGGCAGGATCTTTCATGACAAATCTCTTTTCAGTGGACGCGTCGGCCCGGTGCTGCTGGACCGGGATCAGGGCCGCCGGTTACGGCAGGGTGAGTTCGTAGCGGAGACGCCGCCCGAGAGGGCGGAAGCCCAGGTGTCGATGCAGGGCGACCAGGTCGGAGTCCTCGTCGACGGTGCGAGTCTCGATCTCCTCGACGTGTGGGTGGATCTCGCGCAGTCGCGTGAGCAGAGCGGCGTTGACCCACAGTCCCAGCCGCCGTCCGCGATGACCGACGAGCACGGCAGGGCCGTACTGGCGGGCGCGACGCTGCGACGGTGCATCCGTCATCGCCAAGACATAGGCGGCCACGCCGCCGTCCGCCTCGGCGGTGCTCACCACCGCATTACCCGGTCGGCTCGGATACCGGAGTAGTTGCTCGACGCTGTTCGCGCCAGTCGGGTCACCGGTCCAGTGACGCAGCCGGTATCCGGGGTGCTCGACGTCGACCAACTCACCCAGCCAGGCATGGTGAATATCGCGGTACGCGAGCAGGTCATGGATCCTGGATCCGGTGCGCCGAAATCCGTGCCGCTCGCAGAACGACTGCGCGGCGGAATCCGGGGCGGTCTCCACGATCAGCCGCCGTCCCACGGCGTGTGCACCAACGGCGGCCAGCAGCAGCGATCCGATCCCTCGTCGACGCCACTGCGGCTGCACACACAGGTTCAGCGCAAGGGTGCCCGGCTGCAGGGCGGTCGGCGGTGGCAGTTCGTACTCGAACGGCATGACCGGACGTAGATCGGCGACCCCGGCCACCAAACCGGGCGACACCACAGCGTGCCAGCGTGGGGTCCCGAGATGATCCGGTGCCGCCACGATGTCGATCACGCTTTCGCTCATGCGTCCACCATCGCCCGGCCGTCCCGGCCGAACAACGCAGAAGATCGCATCGCCGCATTAGCCAGCGGTGATCGATCGACGACGGACCCCGCGACGGCCGGTGGTCCGAGCCACGCTCGTGCCGCCGTTCTCGTCGCGGCCGTAGACTGCCCAGGCCGCAATGATCGAAGGTAGGGCCGTCTGGTGGAACTGCGCGACATCGAGATCTTCCTGACGCTGACCGAAGAGCTTCATTTCGGTCGCACGGCCGAACGTTTGCACGTGTCCCAATCGCGGGTCAGTCAGTCGATCAAACAGCAGGAACGCCGGATCGGCGGGGGCCTGTTCGAGCGTACGAGCCGCGCCGTTCGACTCACCCCGCTCGGCGAACGGTTACGCGACCGCCTCCGCGCCGGCTACAGCGAGATCATCTCCGGCATCGAGGAGGCCGCCGCCACCGCACGCGGCCAGGCCGGCACGCTGACCGTCGGCACCATGGGCACCCACTACCAGTCGGTCGAGGCCGTCCTCGACCTGTTCCGGCAGCGGCACCCGCAGTGCGAGCTGCGCCTGCGCGAAATCCTGCCGACCGATCCGCTCGGGCCGCTGCGGGCCGGTTCGGTCGACATCGGGATTCTCTGGCTGCCCATCCGCGAGCCCGATCTCACGGTCGGGCCGGTCCTGCACCGCGAGGAACTGGTGCTGGCGGTGGCCGCCGGTCATCCGCTGGCCGGCCGGGGCAGCGTCGAGCTGGAGGACCTCGGCGATCATCCGGTGGTCTACCCCGAGGGCCCCATTCCCGACTACGTGTGGGAGGCGCACACCCCGTCCACCACCCCGGCCGGGCGGCCCGTCCGGCGCGGGCTGGGCATCGTCACCCTCGAGGAGGCCTTCCAAGCGATCGCCGGTGGCAGGGTCGTGTCCCCGGTCGGATCGGATGTGGGAGCCACCCGGCAACGAGGCGACATCACCTTCCTGCCCATCACCGACGGACCGGTGCTGCACTACGCGCCGGTGTGGCGCAAAGGCGGAGAGAACGCCCTGGTACGCGCCTTCGTTGAAGTCGTCACGAAGGCGCAGCAAACCACGTAGCCGGGCCTGGCACCGGCTGGAGAGTACACCCCGCACACATCCACGAAGATCATCCACGCGTCATCGCGGTGTCCGGCGGGCACGGAACGTGGCACGGTACGCCTGGGGTGAGATGCCGAGTTCCCGCCGGAAGGTGTGCCGCAGGTTGGCGGTAGATCCGATCCCGGTCCGCGTGGCGATCCGTGCGATCGGCTCGTCGCTGGCCTCGAGCATGCGCTGGGCGGCGAGCACCCGCTCCCGGGTGAGCCACTGGTGTGGGCTCATTCCGGTCAGGCGGTGGAAGTGCCGCGCCAGCGTCCGCGGACTCATGTGCACCCGTTCGCCAAGCGACCGCAGCGACCATGGCTGGTCCAGGTGCCCGCGCATCCAGTCCAGCAACTCTGGCAGCGGGTCGTCGGGATCGGGGCTGAGCGGCGAATCGACGAACTGGGCCTGTCCGCCGCTGCGGTAGCCGGAGAGCACCAGCCTGCGGGCGAGCGCGGCGGCCACGTCCGCGCCGTAGTCCCCGCGTACCACATGCAGGGCGAGGTCCATACCGGCGGACATACCGGCGGCGGTAAGGACGCCGCTGTCGTCGATGAACAGCGCCCGTGGGTCCACGGTCGCGGCGGGGAAGAGCGAGGCCAGCAGCGGTGCGGTCGTCCAGTGGGTGGTGACGTGCCGATGGTCGAGGAGGCCGGCGTGGCCGAGGATGAACGCCCCCGTGCAGATCGACATGATGCGGGCCCCGCGCCGGTGAGCCCGCAGCAGGGCGGTCAGCAGCGGCCGGGGTGGCACCTCATGTTCCCTCGTCCAACCCGGTACGACGAGCAGGTCAGCGGCCTCCGCCTCGGCCAGCCCGTACGGGGCGGACACGGTGATCCCACCGTCCAGCTCGATCTGCCCCGGTTCGATGGCGCACGTCCTGGTCCGGTACCACGATCCGAACCGGTACGCATAGTCCACGCCGAAGATCTCGTTGACCGTGACGTAGTCGAAGCTACCCGCGCCCGGGTAAGCCAGCATCGCCACGCTCGGTTCCTCGACCGGCATCGCAGACCTCCCTACCGCGCCCTCCGCGCGGCCCCCGGTGACGCTGAGTGACTGTCCACATTCTTGCGTTCGATGTCCAGATCCTTCACCCCGCTCCACATATCGATGGCACATTATTCGTGGATGGCGAGCGTGACGACCGACCGCAGCGAGTATCCGATGGGCGTATCGCTCAACAACCAGGCGATGTTTGCGGCGAAGGCTCGGCGAGCCGCCGTCGCGATGCTCGTGACGGTGGCGATTCTGCTGGCGCCGGGCGCTGTGGCGAAGGCCGAGATCCCGGCGGACGGGATGTCCGCGGCCCAACTCAACGACGCCTTCCGCGCGTACGGAGACACCAGCGGCAGGTGGAACGGAGGCGACAGCACCGCCTCGGTGAAGCTGCCCGACGGCCGGATGGTGTGGCTGTTCTCGGACACCTTCGTCGGCTCGGTCAACCCCGACGGATCACGTCCCGACTTCCAACCGATGATCCACAATTCGATCGTCGTGCAGGACGACGCCACCCTCTCCGAGACGCTGACCGGCGGCAGCGCCGACGAACCGCTGTCCCTGGTCGGCGCCGAGCGGGACGGGGATCCCGCGAGCGCCGGCTACTGGGTCGGTGACGGCACGGTCGAGGCCTCCACCCTCAAGGTGCTCTACAACCACTACCTGCGTTCCGGCCCGAAGCCCCTCGACCTGAAGTTGACCGGCACCGCCCTGGCATCGTTCGACCTGCCCGGGCTGACCCTGCGCTCGCTCACCCCGCTCCCGGTGGCCGACCGGATCGCCTGGGGCTCGGCCATCCTGGAGGACGGCGACACCACCTACATCTACGGCACCCGGCTGGTCAACGACTCGGGGCCGGTGAAGCCGATCTACCTCGCCAAGGTGCCGGCCGGCGGCCTCGCCGGACCGTGGCAGTTCTGGACCGGCGACGGCTGGTCGGCAGACGAGTCGTCGGCCACCCGGCTGATGGCCGGCACCACCACCGCCTTCGGCGTGCAGAAGGTCGGAAACCAGTACGTGCTGGTCACCGTCGACGGCAATCTCGTGTTCAACCCGGACACCGTCGCCTACACCGCGCCGGCGCCGACCGGTCCCTTCAGCGGACCCGTGCACCTCTTCCGGGCGCCCGAACCGCAGCCGGGCAAAGAGATCATCGTGTACGACGCCCGACTGCATCCCGAGTTGGCGCGCCCGGGCAAGCTGCTCGTGTCGTACAACGTCAACAGCCTGGCGAACGCCGACAACCAGGCGGACGCCCGCCTCTACCGGCCCCGGTTCGTGGAGGTCACCTGGCCGCGGCCGGCGCCGGACCCGGCGACCCTGCCCCCGACGCCGACCGAGCTGTCCGCCTCCGCCGACGAGCAGCGCAACGTCCAGCTCACCTGGACCGCCTCGCCGGGTGCCACCGGCTACCGCATCCACCGGCGGGACCTGTCGTACGGGCAGAGCCACCCGGTCCGGCTGCCCGGCCAGGTCGCGGCGGCGTCCTTCACCGACGCCGGCCTGGTGGACGGGCACCTGTACGAGTACGCCGTCTCGGCGGTGAACGGCAACGGCGAGAGCGCCCCGACGGCCGTGGTGTCGGCCACCGCGCGCGGCGGGCCCACCCAGCAGGGGGAATTCCTGCCGGCCCCGGACGGCATCGCCGTGGCCGGTAGCTACCTCGTCGACCTGCGCGACAGCGCGGCCAGCGGCGAGTACGGCATCCGGGAGATCGCAACCCGCCTGGTCGCCCGATACGGCGGCAGCCTCGACGGAGTCTTCGGCGCGGCCCTCGGCGGCTTCTCGGTCACCGACCTGACCGACGCGGGGGCGCGCGAACTCGCCGCCGACCCGGCCGTCGAGGCGGTCGAGGAGGACCGCACGGTCAGCTTGGACGACGACGGCGATGTCTCGGCGTCGGACAGCGGTGGCGTCCAGGAAAATCCACCCTCGTGGGGCCTGGACCGCATCGATGGCACCCTGGACGGCAGGTTCGTCTTTCCGTCCATGGGTGAAGGCGTCGACGTGTACATCCTCGACGACAGTGTGCGGACCACCCACACCGACTTCGGTGGCCGGGCCGACGTGGGAGGTGAAAAGCGCTCCCGCAACGTGGAACTGTGCGGCGCGCACGGCACCCATGTGGCAGGCACGGCCGGTGGAAAGAGCTACGGAGTGGCGAAGAAGGCGCACATCATCGACGTGCAGATCGGTTGCCAGATGGCCACGACCGCCGCAAGGATGGCCGGGGGCGTCAACTGGATCACCCAGCACGCCGTCCTGCCCGCAGTGATGAACATCAGCCTCAGCGTGGCGACCCCCTCGCGGGACCGGGACCGGCTCGGCAAAGCAGTGCAGGATGCGATCGACAAGGGCATCACCGTGGTCGCCGCCGCCGGCAACGCCGACGTGGACGCGTGCACGGAGGTACCGGCCGCCCTGACAGACGTCATCACCGTGGCGGCCACCGGCCAGGACGACAAGCGCGCCCCGCGCAGTAACCACGGGTCGTGCGTCGACATCTTCGCGCCGGGCGTCGGCATCACCTCGGCCAGCAACATGGACGACACCTCATCCCGCGACTCGGCTGGCACCTCCATGGCGACACCGCACGTCGCCGGTGCGGCGGCGCTGGTGCTGCAGGCACACAAGAACTACCGGCCCGAGCAGGTGTCCGCCGCGCTTCTCGGCCTGGCCGAGCCGGGCGTGATCCGCGATCCCGGCGTCGGTTCCCCCAACCGGTTGTTGCGGGTGGCGCCACCGCTGGACGATGCGCCCACCGGCCTCACCGCCACCCCGGCCGACGACGGCACCATCAACCTGGCCTGGCAGCCGATCGACACCGAGGGAGTCAGCTACCGGATCTCCCAGCGGGATGTGACCGCCGGGCAGCGCGATCCGGTGGAGCGGCAACCCACGATCTGGAGCGGCACCAGCGCGGTCGCCGACCACCTCGTGCCCGGGCACACCTACGAGTTTTCCGTGGTCGCGGTGAACACGATGGCGGTCAGTCCGTTATCGGAGGTGGCCACCGCGAAGTCGACCATCGCGCCGCCGCCTGCGCCCGGCGCGTTGACCGCGACCGCCCAGGGCAACGGCACCATCGAGCTGACCTGGACCGAGCCGCAGTCGGACGTCTGGTACTGGGTCTACCAACGCGACACCACCGTCGACGAGCAGGAGTTCACCAAGCTGCCGCTGCCGCTCACCGAGTGCTGCTCGATGGAAGCGGGCTTCCTCACCCACGGCCACACCTACGAGTTCAAGGTCAGCGCGACCAACCGTGGCGGTGAGGGGCCGACGTCGGCACCGGCCACCGCGACCGCGTACTTCGACGCGCCGGCCGCCCCGACGAACCTGCGCGTCACACCCGGTGACGGCATGAACACCCTCACCTGGGACCCGTCGGCCACCGAGGATGTCTGGTACTGGGTCTACCAGCGCGACGCTACCGAGAACGAGGAGTGGGAGCAGCTCCCGATACCGATCTCCGAATGCTGCACCATGCCGGCGCAGTACCTCGCCAACGGCCACGAGTACGAGTACAAGGTGACCGCGACGCGGGGTTCCGAGAGCCTGCCCAGCAACGTGGCCCGGGCCAAACCCATGCCACCGCTGCCCGACCAGCCGACGAACCTGGCTCTCCAGCCGCTGTCCACCGGCGACATCACCCTGACCTGGGACGCGCCCGGCCCGAACCTCTACTACCGAATCTACTGGCGGGACGTCACCGCGGGGGAGACCACCTTCAAACGATCCGAGGTCCCCACCGACAAGACCACCGCGACCTGGGAATACCTCACCCACCTGCACACGTACGAGTTCAAGGTGACCGCCGAGAACCTGTCCGGCGAGGGCGCGGCGTCGGCGCCGGTGCAGGCTCGGAGCACGGTGGCGCGGCCGACGGCACCGACGAACCTGCGGACCGTGCCGTCCGGCAGTCTGCAGATCCGGCTGACCTGGGACGCGCCCGGCCCGAACGTTCTCTACTGGGTGTACTGGCGGGACGTGACCGCAGGCGAGACCACCTTCCGCAAATCGCCGTACCCGACGGAGCTAACCGAGGCGACCTGGCAGTACCTGGTCAACACCCATGTCTACGAGTTCAAGGTGAGCGCCACCAACGTGGCGGGGGAAGGGCCTGCCTCGGCGACCTCCCGGGCCACCGCCGTCGGCATCGCCCCCCAACCGCCGAGCAACCTCAAGGCGACAGCCGGGGACAGCTTCGTCCGGCTCAACTGGACGGCCAGTCCGACCGCTGGCGTCATGTACGTCGTCTACCACCGCAACGCCTCTCGCAACCAGTCCTGGCGGAAGATGCCGTACCCGGTCGACGGCTGCTGCACGTTCACCGCCGAGTATCTGACCAACGCAGAGCGGTACGAGTACCGAGTCGCCGCCACCAGTGCCGCAGGCGAGAGTGATCCTTCCAACGTGGCCGGTGCGACGCCGATGCCGGTGTTCCCGAAGCCGCCGACCAGCCTGCGGGCCACCGCCGGAAACGGCAAGGTCTCCCTCGCCTGGTCGGCCAGCCCCACCCCCCGGGTGTATTACCTGATCGAGTACCGCAAGTCCGGCGGCTCGTGGAAACGCCTGCCGTATCCAGTGGATACCTGCTGCTCGTTCACCGTGAACCTGCTGAACAACGGCACCACGTACGAGTTCCGGGTTCGGGCGACCAATGTGGCCGGCGACAGCAGCCCGTCCAACACCGACTCGGCCCGACCGCTGCCGCCGTTCCCGCAACCGCCGTCGAACCTCAACGCGAGCAACGCGGGCAACGGCGCGGTGAAGTTGACCTGGACGCGGAGTTCCACGGCCAACGTCTACTACTGGATCGAGTACCGCAAGGTCGGCGGCTCGTGGATCCGCCTGCCGTATCCGGTGAGCTCCTGCTGCTCGTTCACCGTGAAGTACCTGAACAACGGCACCACGTACGAGTTCCGGGTGCGGTCAACGAACCTGGCCGGGACCAGTTCGCCGTCGAACACCGACACCGCCCGGCCGATGCCGCCGTTCCCGAAACCGCCGTCCAACCTGCGCGCGGTCGCTGGGGACAGTTCGGTCAAGCTGAGCTGGTCGGCCAGCCCGACCCCGGACGTGTACTACCACGTCTACGTGCGCGACGCCACGCTCAACGGCTGGTGGGAGAAGCTGCCGTACCCGCTGAACAAGAGGTCGATGACCGTCGGATACCTCGGCAACGGCCACTACTACAACTTCAAGGTCACGGCGATCAACGCCGCTGGGGAGAGCGCGTCGACGAACATCGTCACCGCGTTGCCTCAGTGGGCCGACGGCACCACCACCGACCCCGCCACGATCACCAGCAGCTGGATCTTCGCCAGCCTGGGGAAGTTCGACCCCATCCAGCGGTTCGACGTCACCGCCGGTGTCCGCGGCACCCGCACCGGCGACTACATCCAGGTCGACGGCTACTGGCGCATGAACAACGACAAGCGGTTGCTGTCCGGCATCTTCTGGTACCTCGTCATCGACTGCACCGAGAACTACACCGTCATGCACCGGACGTTGGCATATCCCACGGGCGGCCCGACCAGCGGCAGCCTGACTTTCCACTACAAGAAGAACCCGCAACGCAAGTACCGGGTGCAGGTCTGGGGCGTCGGGGACATCACCTACAGCGGAGGAATCCATGGCAAGTTCGCCCGCTACCCGTCGTCAGGCATCATCCCTTTCATCAAGGAGACACCGTGCTTCTGACGACAGAAGCCTGTCCGGTAAGGCCTACTCATCCTCGGCTGACAGCGTTTCCGGTCCCCCGAATGAGACAAAGATGATCCATCGACGGTCAACGTGCCCGAGCGGTCTCGTACAGCACGGTGCCGAGCAAAACCGCTGTGCCTTGCCGCGCAGTTCTGGCTCGGCGGCGCCAAGACCGGCGACGGCCTCCTTGTCATCGGCACCACACCGTTCATCGGCGAAGGCTTCGGCGCCCCCGCCCTCGACACCCTCTTCCTCGCCGGCCCCATCTCCTACGACGGCCTACTCGTCCAATGCGCCGGCCGCGTCATCCGCGCCGCGCCCGGCAAGGACCTCGTCGAGGTCCACGACTACCACGCCCCGGCCACACCCATCCTCGCCGCCTCACTCCCACGCCGCATGCCCGGATACCGGGCACTCAGCTTCACCAGAACATGAGTGCATCCCATCGCGTCACCATGACTGGTCCCGCCGGTCACGGGGATATGACCAAGGTGCCAAGCGCGCTTGGCCTAGCGTAGTAGGCTACGGGCATGAGCCGGTTCTCCGAGGATGAGCTGCACGCGGTTGTCTCCCGGTACGAGGCGACGCGGGCGGCCGCGTTGACCGAGCGGGACGAGCAGCTACGGGCGTTTCACGCGGCCGGCTGGCGGCCAGTGGATCTGCAGCGGGTCACCGGGTACAGCCGGGAAACGATCCGCCAGGCGCTACGACCGGAGGTCCGGCGGGCGACCAATCTCAGCCGGCGCAGGACATCCCCTCAGCTGCCGGCGGACTACCGGCCCTACGGTGACCGGAAGCCCTACGTCGTGGCCGAAACCCTCGCCGCGCTGCACGGCCCGACCGAGGGCACGGTGACGCTTCCGCGTCATCTCGACTGGTCGGGGCACGCCGAGTACGACCTGAACCGGACCGCACGCCTGGCCAGCATGTACAAGGTGGTGCTCACCGAAGCCGCCACGGTCGAGGATCTGCACACCTGGCTCGACGCCGACCTCCTCCAGCGGCTCTGGCCCACTCTCTGGCTGCCACCCCAGCTCCGCCAGCGCTGGGAGGACGCCTTCCCCGAACTCGCCGCGACCCGCAGCAACGCGGCGTAGCAGTGGACCCCTTCCACGAACGCCTCGCCCGCATTGGGCTCAGGGCCGCTGATCGATACGGCTTCGCGCTGGCCGGCGGCTACGCGGTACAGGCCGCCGGGCTTCTGGAGCGACCCAGTGAGGACGTCGACCTGTTCACCGCCTGGGACCGCCGCGACGAGTTCACCGCCGCGGTCACCGCCGTCGTGGACGCCTACCGGGACGACGGCCTGACCGTCGAGACCGAGCGGCAGTACGACACCTTTACCCGGTTGGCGGTCAGCGACGGGGTTCGGGTTTCCAAGGTCGAACTCGGCGTGGACTGGCGTGCCAACGAACCGATCCTCATGGCGATCGGACCGGTCCTCCACCCCGACGACGCGGTCGCGAACAAGATGAGCGCCCTCTACGGGCGAGCGTTCGCCCGGGACTTCATCGACATCGACGCCACGGTCCAATCCGGCCGCTACACCCGCGACGACCTCCTCACCCTCGCGCAGCGCGCCGACCGTGGCTTCGACCCGCGTGTCTTCGCCGACGCCCTCGGACAAGCCGCCCAGCTCGATCCCGACGACTTCGCCCAGTACGGGGTCACAGGCTCAGCGCTGGACAATCTCCGTAACCGATTCGCCGAATGGCGCCGCGAACTGCTCGACGGCGAGTAAGGGTGACTCTCGGCTCCCGACTCGCGGCAGCGTCAAGCAGGTGCACGCAGGACTCATAACGTTCCAGCTGATCTTCGGCAAGCGATCGCAGCGAGCCCGCGAAGCGACCGGCATGCAACGGGGGACAGTAGGAAAGCCGCAGGCCGTCGGCTCGTGGACACCGGCGGAGCGTCGGGTTAGGAAACCGATGCTCTATCCCCTGAGCTATGAGGGCGCGAGGGCACAGTCTCGCGACCTGGGGTTCAGCTGGGGTGGCAGGGAGTGGCCCACGTCTGAGCGTGCGGTCGACGACCACCTCGCCGGCCGTGAAACGGAGTCCACCCAGCCAGGTGCTGTGGATCAGCCGTGCCTCTGGTGGGCGTGGCCGCGGCGCTGGCGGCACTGCACGAGGCGAACGCCGACTGCCGTCGGTCGCCGTCCACACGCTGCTGTATGCCGCTCACGCATCGGTGATCCAGTGGCGCAACGACTTCAACCGGACCGGCGTACGACTGACGGCGGCGGCTCTCCAGCGATACCGGGAGACGATGACATGTTGTCGACTCCACATCGCTCCCCTGCATCAGATCGTTGCCGGTTGGCCGCGGGCGACTAGTGTGCCGACCATGGACCGGCCGGTGCAGGAGTCGCCGCTGATCGGCCGTGAGCTGGAGCTGGCCACGGCGGTCGAGTCGCTGCGTGCCTCGGACGGACCGGGCGCGCTGATCGCCGGATCAGCCGGCGTCGGCAAGAGCCGGCTCGCCCGCGAGGCGGTCGGACACGATGCCATCACACGGGTACGCGGCGCGCGAACCCTCGCTGTCCATGGCACCGCCGACTCCGCCGAACTGGTGCTCGGCGGGTTGGCCGGTCTGCTCGGCCCGCCGGGGCCTGACCAGACCAGCCTCAGCCCGGTGCAGGTCGGCCTGCTCGGGCTACGCCGGATCGCCGCGCAGGAGCAGGGCCGGGTGATCCTCTCAGTCGACGACGCGCACCTGCTGGATCCGGTCTCTCTCGCGGTGTTGCACCACGCCGCTGTCGACCGGACTGTCACCCTGCTGGCGACCGCACGCACCGATCAGTCGGTCCCGGATGCGGTCACGGCCCTGTGGAAAGACGCCGGAGTCGTCCGGATCGACCTCGCGCCGCTGAACCCGTCGGCGTCCGACGCGCTACTGACCGCCCTGCTCGGCGGCCCGGTGGAGGGTCGGACTCTGCGCCGGTTGCGGGACACCGCCGCCGGCAACCCGCTCTTTCTACGCGAGCTCGTCATCTCTGCCGGTGAGGCCGGGTTGCTCGACCAGACCGGTGGGCTGTGGCGGCTCACCGGCCCGATGACCGCAGTACCCCGGCTGACCGAGCTGTTGGCCAACCGCCTCGCCGCCACCTGTTCGGCCGAACGCGACGCGCTGGAACTGCTTGCTGCCGGCGAGCCGGTCCCA
This sequence comes from Micromonospora sp. NPDC000442, assembly GCF_042898635.1. Taxonomy (NCBI): domain Bacteria; kingdom Bacillati; phylum Actinomycetota; class Actinomycetes; order Micromonosporales; family Micromonosporaceae; genus Micromonospora; species Micromonospora sp. NPDC000442. Next base: position 25,652 of record NZ_JBIAYZ010000031.1, read on the forward strand.
CTGCGGCTGGCGGTCGCCCTCGTCGCCGAGGACACCCTAGAGGCACTGGAACGCCGTGGTCTGCTCTCCGTCAGCCCCGCCGACCCGCCGGTGGTCCGGCTCAGCCATCCGCTCTACGGCGAACTGCTGCGCGCCGGCACCCCGGCGTTCGGCCGCCTGCGGCACCTGCGGCGGCTCGCCGACGCGTCCGAGCCGGAGACGACCTGTTCGGCATCGGCCGGGTGCGGGGAGGATCGGCTGCGGGTCGCCCGCTGGCGGCTCGACGCCGGCGGTCCGGTCAACCCGCAGGTGATGCTGGCCGCCGCGGAACAGGCGACCAGAAACCGGGAGTACGCCCTGGCGTACCGGCTGGCCGACCGGGCCTTCCAGGCACACCGTGACGTCGCCGCCGGGCTGGTTTCGGTACGGGCGCTGGTGCAACTCGGCCGCATCGACGAGGCACTCGCCCGCTGCGCCGAGCTGACGAAGCTGGTCCGGTTGGCCGAGACCGATCTGGACCGGCTGCTGGTCGCCGTCGAACACGCCGAGATCCTGGTACACGCGATGGACGACGTACCCGCTGCCCGAAGCGTCGTCGAGCGTGCCCGCCGGGACCGAGCACGGGTGACCGGCGCGGACCCGACCGCCGCCGGCGACCCGGCGGCCTGCCCACTGGCCGCGTTCGACCTGTACCTTCGCTCGGTGCAACTGGACTGCACGGTGATCGAACCGTCCTTGGCGGTGATCGGCAGCGATGCACCGATGCCGGCCCGTTTAGCGGCCAGCGGCGCGGCTGGCGGCGCTCTGCTGGTCGCCGGCCGGTACGCCGAGGCGGAGGCACTGATAGCGCATACCATGCCACTGACCGGCGGGAACATCGGCGGTAGCCAGCTGCAGGCCGCCGGCGCGTCACCCGCCGCTGCCGCGTTGCGCTGTTACCGGCCCGACCCGGCCGCTGCCCTGGAGTTCGCCGAACACGGCTACCAGGCCAGTCTGCATCCGACCAACCCGGTCAGCCAGGCGCTGCACGCACTGGTGCTCGGCCAGATCGCTCTGGTCCGCGGCCGGCCACGGACCGCGTTGCGCTGGGCGCGGGAAGCCCAGTTGGTCGCCGAAGAGATCAGCCTACGTCCGGTGTGCCGCTGGTCCGTCGCCGTTGGACTGCAGGCCGCCGCGCAACTCGGCACCGACGCCGACATCGAGGGTCTCACCGCCGATCTGCACCGCTACGCGGGCGGGCCACGCTCGATGCGGCTGTTCGACATCGACGTCGCCCGCGCGTACGCCTGGCGGGGTGCGGTCGTCGGGGACGGTGGCGTCGGTATCGGCGTGCTGGCGGCGTCGGTCGCCGAACACGGCCGGCTCGGCGCGGTAGGTGCGGGCGCGCTGGGCGCACTCGATCTGGTGCGGCTCGGTGCCGGCGCGCGAGCGGTAACGCTACTCGCCGCGTATCCGCCGCCTCCTGGCTGGCTGCTCGGTCACACCGTGGTCCGGTACGCCGCCGCCGCGCAGGCCGCCGATCCGGCCGGACTGCTGAACGTGGCCCGGCAGTTCGCCGGGTACGGGATGCCGTTGCACGCCGCCGAGGCCGCCGCTCTGGCTGAGGCCGCCGCCCGAACCGGCGTCGTCACCCGCGACGGGGCTCCCGGGTCGGCCGGCGGCGATCCGGCGGTGGCAGCCGGCGCACACCTGCTCGCCGAGGCGCAGTTGGTGTCGACCGGCGAGCCGGCCAGCACTCCGGCGCTGCGGCGCCGCGGCCCGGTCAGCCAGTTGACCACACGCGAGTGGGAGGTGGCGTTGGCGGCTGCCCGTGGTGAATCCGCTCGGGGCATCGCCAGCCGGCTGCATCTGTCGGAACGGACCGTGGAGAACCACCTGCATCGGGCGTACGCCAAGCTCGGTGTCTCTGGCCGTGCGGAGCTCCGGGCAGCCCTCGACCCGCATGGAGGCTCAGCTCGGCGCGATTGAGTACCCGGGCACTCATGCTGGATCACCAGCTCCAGTGGTGGGCTCGGACGACCTGACCACCGTGCCGGTCACTCGCCACCGCGTGCCTCCCTTCGAAGGGCCTTTCCCTCATGCGTCGCAGATTGTCCGTTCTCGCCGCCGCAACACTCATGACGATTGGCGGTCTGCTACTCGGCACCGCCACGCCGGCCGTCGCCGACCCGCCGATGGTCAACTTCGCGGACCTCTGCGGGGCGGTCGGTTTCTCCTGGGACACCGGGACGATCGGAGGTGACGACAGCTGGCAGACCACGGTGGTGCGCAACGACGCCGTGATCGACGAGTTCTCGATGCGTTCCCGGGGAAGCGCGGAGTACGGCGCCAGCGACGGTGACCTCTTCGAGATCCGGCGCGAGGGCCTGCCGACATCGAGCTACCTGCACCGTACGCCGGAGGGCTGCACCGACGCGCCGCTGCTGACCGTCACCCCGACCAGCGGCTGCGATGGGCTGGTGTTGTCCTTCAGCAACGAGGGAACCCGGCCGGTTCCTGGAATCCAGGTCCTCGCCGACGGCTACCCACCGTGGGAGGTGGCACCGCTCGCTCCCGGTCGCACCGAGCTTGAGCTGCCGCTGGTCGACGGCGACCCGTTCTACGTCCGCGGCCCGCGGGCCGGCGGTGGTTGGTCTACCTGGTTGACCGGCACCCATGTCCGGCCGACCGACTGTGCCGTCGAGCCAAGCCCGAGCCCCAGCGGCGACCCGGGCCCCAGCACTGACCCGAGCGCCGATCCGAGCCCGAGCGTCACCACGCCGGGCGCGAGCGGCCCGCCGGGCGCGAGCGGCCAGCTGCCGATCACCGGCGCCCAGACCGCATTGATCTTCATCGCTGGACTGGTCCTGCTCGGCACCGGAGTGGCGCTGTTCGTCGTGACCAGGCGTCGCCGGGTCAGCTTCAGCACCGCCGGACGGCAGTGATCTCGTGAACACCATGGCGATCACCCGACGGTACGGCGTACAACTCCTCATGGTCGCGTGCGCCCTCACAGCCGTCGGCTGCGGCGGACCGGACGACACCCGAGCGCCGGCCGGAGAAGCGACGGCGGTGTCCAGTGGTTCCCAGTCGGCCCGGCCGGCGGAGTCCGCCCGAGACGAGGAGGCCACCGCAGTTGCCGTCTGCGAGCTGCTGACCATCGCCGAGGCCGGTGACCTGTTCGGCACCGCCGCCACGGTCGACAGCGGCGAGGAGTCGACCCGCGAGTGTGTCTGGGTGGGCCGCGACGGCGCGATGCACCAGCTTCACCTGCAGGTCTACACCGGACGGTCGTTCTATTCGCCGGCGCGCTGGGGAGGCACCGGCGAACCGCTGACCGGGCTCGGCGACGAGGCGTTCCTGATCCGCAGCAGCCCGCTCGGGGTCACCGCCGGCACCCGCGACGGTGAGCAGGTCGTCTTCCTGAACTACCAGATCCTGCTCAGCGCGAACGCCAAGCCGGCGCAGCGGGCCGACAACGTGACGCGACTACTGCGTACCGCTGTCGACCGGCTCTGAGACCAACCACCCGATCGGAGCGACCGTCATGTCTACCGTCCGGTATCGCTGGCCCCGCCTTCGCTGGCCTCGTCTCACCGCCGCGGCGCTGCTCACCGCGACCCTGCTCGTCTCGACCGGGCTCACCCCCGACACATCGCCGGCCTCCGCCGCGCCAGCTGGCAAGGAAGACATCGCGGATTCCCACGTGGTGGTCCTGGCCTTTGACGACAAAGAACTCGACGACAAGGACAAAGAAGCGACCAAGGAAAAGATCGACAAAGCTGTCGCTAGCCTGCTCGCCGAGTATCCCGGAAAGCTGACCCACACCTACTACCACGCGCTGCCCGGCTTCGCCGTGCACATGTCGAAGCAAATCGCCGAAGCGCTGGCCAAGAACCCCCTGGTGGCATACGTAGCGCCGCAGATGGAGATCGAATGGCTCGGCGGCGAGCAGCGCCCCCCGTCGTGGGGGCTGGACGTCATCGACCAGCGCCGGGACTTCGACGGCATCTACCGGTGGGACTCCGACGGCACCGGCGTCAACGCGTACGTCGTCGACAGCGGGATCCGGACGACCCACGAAGACTTCGGCGGACGCGTGGTCAGCACGGTCACCTTCGGCCAGACCGACGTGGGGCCGGGCGGCTCGCACGACTGCTTCGGGCATGGCACGCCGATGGCCGGGACCATCGGGGGTCGGCTGCACGGGGTGGCCAAGAACGTCCGGCTGCACTCGATCCGGCTGGGCTGCACCACGGCGACCACCGCCGACATGATCGCCGTCATGGACTGGTTGCACGTCAATGCGGTCCGCCCGGCGGTGGTCAACCTGAGCTGGCGGGTGCCGGGGATAAACCCGTCACTTGACGCCGCGGTGACCCGGGTGGTCGACCGGGGGATCACCGTGGTCGCGGCGGCCGGCAACAGCGACCATGACGCCTGCCGATTCTCCCCCGGCCGGGTGCCGGCGGTGATCACGGTCGGTTCGATACACGCGCTCAAGGACCGGATCCGGGGCACCTCCTGGGGCCCGTGTGTCGACCTTTTCGCGCCCGGCGAGCAGGTGACGACCACGACCAACGACAGTGACACCGCGACGACCAACTTCGGCAACGGTACGTCGATCGCCGCCGCACACGTCACCGGCGCGGTCGCCCGCTACCTGGACCGCTTCCCGGACGCCTCGCCCGAGTTGGTGGCGACCACCCTGATCAACGAGGCAAGCAGGGACCGGATCACCGACATCGCGGGCTCGCCGAACCGGGTGCTCTACCTGGACCGCAACGGCCCGGGCAACGACGGCTTCGGGCGTACCGGATCCGATGTCGACGGCGACGGTCGCGACGACATCGTCACCTTCACCCGGGGTGCCGCCGCCGACGTGTGGGTGGCGCTGTCCACCGGATCCGGGTTCACCGCCGGCACCAAATGGCACGAGTACTTCAGCGCCGGTGAGGAGATCCCGCTGCTCGGCGACGTCAACGGCGACGGCCGCGACGACCTGATCACGTTCACCCGGGGTGCCTCCGCCCACGTGTACGTGGCGCTGTCGACCGGCACGTCGTTCGGGCCGTCGCAGCTCTGGCACAGCCGCTTCGCGGTGGGCAACGAAACCCCGGTGGTCGGTGACTTCAACGGCGACGGCCGCGACGACATCGCCACCGTCACCCGGGGCATCCGGGTCCACCCGTCGACAAACCGTACGGTCTTCGTCGCACTCTCCAACGGCAGCCAGTTCGTCGGCACCGGAGTCAGCTGGACCAGCGGCTTCCCCGGCGCAGACGCAATACCGCTGGTCGGTGACTTCGACTGCGACGGGCGCGACGACCTGGTGGCGGTCGACCGGGTCGGCGCAGGCATGCTGCGGGTCTCCGCCTCCCAGGGCGACCGGTTCGCACCGGCGACGTACTGGGGTCACCCGCTCGCCCTCGGCACCGACGTGCCGGCGGTGGGCGACGTCAACGGCGACGGCTGCGCCGACCTGGTCGGATTCGCCAGAGGAGAGCGCCGGTCGGTGGTGGTCGCACTGTCGATGGTCCATTCCTGGTCATTGCGCCAGTTCGCTACGGCAACCGTCTGGCATCGCGACTTCGCCAGCGCAGTGCAGGTGCCTGGCATCGGTGACTTCACCGGCGACGGTCGCGACGACGTGATCGCCTTCACCCGGGGCTCCGCGGCGGACGTCTACGTCGCCCCGGCGACGACCGGATCGTCGTTCTCCACCGACGTACGCAGGTGGAGCGACTGGTTTGCCTACGGCACCGAGATCCCGATGCCGGCTGCCCTCTGGTGAGCCGTAGCGGCCGGACTCCCCGGCCTCGCGGGCACGGCAGCGCCAGCCTGCCGCCGTCGCCGGCAGACAGCCCGGACACGATGCGCGAGAACGCGGAGTATCGATGTACACGCCAGGCAGCGGTGCAAGCCCCCGATGCGGATCGACCCTGGCGAGCGAGTAGTCGAAGCGGCGCAGCGAGGACCCGGAAGCATCAGCGCTCCATCGAGCGCAGGCAGGGGTACGGCGTGACTGCCCATGACGGGGTCGTCGCAACCCCTTCAGCGACCGGTCTGATTTCTACGCCAACCGTCGCTGCAGCGGCTTGAATAGCGGTGTGCAGGTCAGCAAGGACGGGCAGGGCTGGCGCATCGGCGCCGCCGCCGACGTGGGCTGGATCGCCGGTCACACCACTGCCGGCGTCTCGATCACCACCGCCATCCCGCCGGTCTTCGACGCCTACGCCACCACGTACCAGGCCAACGACGTCACCGCCGGCGCCTACGAGCACGCCTTGGTCGAGGGCCTCATCACGCACACTCCGGACCAGCCGTGGTGGCTGGCCTACCTCGACACCGGCGCCCACGACGTCGTCTTCCCCCACGCCCCGAGGGTGTTCCTCTACTGGCACTGGCCGTACGTCCTGGTCGAGGCCGGCCCCGAGCAGGCCCTCACCTGGCGCACCGGCGGTCACATACGCCACCCGCACGGAGCGCTACCCGACCTGTTCTTCCCCGCCGACCGGTCATGGCTGGTCTCCGCGCTCTGGGACGACACCTGGACCTGCGTCGGCGGCCCGGCACCACTGATCCACACCCTCGAACGCGATCGGGTGGCCAACGCCCGCCAGGTCCGAGCCGACGAGGACGCGCTGCCACCAGGGCTGACCCGCGAGTGACGGCTCACGCCCCGAGGGCCGCGGTCACCCTTCGACGAGGACTACCCCTGCCACTCCTCAGCGGTTGGTAGCCGCTGGTCGGCTTGCCGTAGATCCGCTTCCCGTCCGGGCTGCGACCACGACCACAGGACAGGCTGCCGCGACCCTCTGCGCGCCCGGCCGCCGCGCGCCGCCGTTCATCGCCGACAACACCGGCGACGCCGAGCGCTGAGCAGGTGCTCTGGCCGGCGTCAGGTACGCAGCACGTTGGCGTAGATCAGCCAGGCCAACGCGGACTTGGCCCCGAGGCTGAGCAGGATGTACGCGACCTCGCCGTAGCGGTAGTCGCGCCACCGACCGCGCTCGCGGTATTGCAGCGCCATGTTGATTGCGAAGCTGGCGAAGAGCAGGAACTGGACGATGATGATCGCCCACACGAAGCCGGGGATCTCCGGCGGTTGCGCGACGTACACGGCGATCGCCAGCCAGGGCGCCAAGCCGACAATTGTGCCGAACCAGAAGGCGCTCCAGTCGGCGCGTCCCGGCGTCTGCTGCCGCTCCATGAGCAGCCCGAAGAGGATCATCGCGGTGTTCGCGGCGAAGATCCCGATGATCGCCGCGAGATCGCGGATCCCGACGAGCAGGCCGATCAGGACGATCATGATGGAGGCGCTGACCGAGTACTCGATCCAGCGGGCGTAGTTGGCCCGTCGATCCAGGTTGCGCTCGTACCAGCGGTGCACGACCGGGGCGGCGGTGACTAGGTGGTCCAGCGCGGCGAGGAGCAGGAAGACCGCTACCGCCGGCCCGATGGCGATCCGGAAGGCCACCTCCGGGAGGGTGGCGTCTCGTAGCGTCACCGGGTCCGCTGTCAGGTACGACGCGGTGACCGGTAGCGACAGGTCGTTGCTGGCCGCCCACATCCAGGCACCTTCGGCGGCCAGTAGCAGGCCGACGAGCACGTTGAACCCGCGTAGCCGCCAGTAGCGGTCGCGGCCAGCTGCGGCTTGACGTCCCATGGGCGCCACCATAGATATCCGGTACGGCCGTCGGCCGGGGCTTTGCGATTTCCCGTCACCCACGTTGGCCGTGACCGACGGAGTCTCAGCTGGACGTGGCGGACGTCAGGCCACCGCGCGGTTGGGCCACATCCTCCTCGATCGCGGCCTGACCGCCCTCGGCGGCGCTGACCTTCCGGGCGATCACCCCGATCAGCACTCCGTAGATCACCTTCGAGGTGATGTCGGCCAGTGTGTAGGTGATCTGCCGGGCCACCACCCCGTCGGCGGAGTCCCACATCGCCGGCATGAGATACGCCCCGGGATAGAGCATCCAGGAGACGAGGATCAGCCACCACACGGACCGGGCCGGCCCTCGGGCGGCACGGGGCAGCCGGCGCAGGTTGCCGAAGATCAGGCGGGCCACCAGGGCGAGCAGGAACAGGAAGAAGACGGTGCTGACCAGACCCCAGATCCAGAACGGCCAGGACCTGTCCACCTCGTAGAACTGGCCCGCATAGCCCGTGTAGATCATGGCCAGGCCGGCGGCGACGAACAGCGCCCAGGTGCGGTGGAAGCGTCGGCCGGTGACACCGAGCACCACCAGCAACTGGATCAGCAGCACAGGCACGTCGATGGACCAGTTCATGTACCGGTAGCCGTTGGAGAACAGGGTGTCGGTACCCACGTACGCGCTTCCGTTCCAGGCGAACGCCTGGGACCAGCGCTGTGACAGCACCCAGAGTTCGAAGAACGCGGAGATCATGACAACTGCGGAGAGCACCGAGGCGAGTCGGTACCGCGGAGCGATACCGGACATGGTCAGCAGGAAGTAGATGAGCCCCGCCGCCATGACGGCGTAACCGAGAGTCAGTACGTGCGACACCAGCGTGTACTGGATGACGTTGTAGCCGAACTCGTTTTCGAAGTTCATACCGCTGACCCGCCCCTTCCGGCCCGGGATCGTCTCCGATTGCGGAGCGTGGTGCCGCCTCGCCTGCGATCGGGGATACTCCTCCTTGTCACCCGAAAAGGGTCTAAACCCATCCTAAGCTGGCACCAAGGGAGCGGACACTCATTTCAGGGAGCCGTGATTGGCTAGGGAGTTGCCGTGGAGTTCTGGCTGTGGTTCTACGTGGTCGTCATCGCGGCCGGCGTCGCGCTCTTCCGCTACTGGCGGGCCAACCCCAAGGGCATCCCACCGGTTGAGTACTCGATCGCCACGGCGATTCCGCTCTGGTCGGGGTTCTGGTACGTCGTGATGGCAGTGGGCGGCGGTCGGATCGACGTCGCCGACCAGACGACTTTCTGGGCTCGGTACGCCGATTGGGTGGTCACCACCCCGCTGCTACTGGTGGCCCTCTCGCTCACCGCGATGCACGCGTTGCCCCGCAAGCGCTGGGGACTGGTCCGCGCGCTCGTCGCCGCCGACATCATCATGATCACAAGCGGGTTCCTGGCTGACCTGATGGAGAGCCGGGCCGGGCGGTACGGGCTCTACGCTGTCGGGGTGGTGGCTCTGCTGGTGGTCTTCGGGCTGATCTGGATCCTGGGGCCATCCGGGTTCGGGCTGTTCGGGGACACCACCGACACAGCCCTGTTCGTGATCCTGCCGATCCTGTCCAAAGTGGTGTGGAGCGCAGTCGACCTGGCTCTGCTGCGGCGTCTGTCCGACCGCGGCCTGCTCACCGTCGCATGACGCCAGCCTCCCGTCAGGTCGTCCGGCCGGTTCACCCTCCGCCCGGCGACTGGCTACTGCGCCGGGTCGGCCGCTCGGGCCCGATCGCACTGGCTGGGCTCACCTGCCTGGCCCTGCTGGTACCGGGCGTGACGGCCTGGGCTGGAATCCTTCCGCTGCTCGTGGGCCTGCTGATCGGCCTTCCGCACGGCGCCGTCGATCACCTGTTACCGGCCTGGATCTCCGTCAGGGCCCGGTCGCTGCGGGTCACCGTCGGGCTGCTGCTCGCGTACATCGTGACGGCCACCGCCACGGTCGCGCTGTTCCTCCGGACGCCCGTCCCCACCCTCACCGGATTCCTGATCCTCGCGGTGCTGCACTTCGGCACCGGTGACGTGGCGTACCACGCCGAGCGGGACGGTCAGACACCGGTCCGTCCCGTACTCGCCGTCCTGGCCTACGGCGGACCTCCGGTGGTGCTGCCAATCGCGCTGTGGCCAGGGACGGTCGACCCGCTGCTGGACGCGGTTGCCCCTGGGGCCTCAGCCGCGTTCGCACCGGCCGGACGCCTGATCGTGTTGTCCGTCGTACTTTTAGCGGCCCTGGTGACCGGACTCCGCGCGCTGGCCGCCCGCCGTGGTGAGGATGCGGCGGCACTCTGCATCCTCGTAGCGGCCTTCGCGATGGTGCCGCCGCCGCTGGCGTTTGGTGGCTACTTCGCGGCCTGGCACTCCGCCCGGCATGTCGCCCGGTTGTTGCGCGCCGACCCGGGCAACCGCCACCACCTGGCGGTCGGTCGGCTGGGCAGTGCGATCCGCCGATTCGCCCGGCAGGCGGCCTTGCCCACCATCGCCGCCTTCGCCGGCCTGCTCGTCCTGGTACACGTCAGCGCATCGCCGACCGTCGGGCCAGCGACCGCCGGTCCGTTCCAGGACTCCCCGCTCCAGCTGGTCTTCGCGGTGCTCGCCGGGCTCACCGTGCCGCACGCGGCAGTGGTCAACCGGCTCGATGTACGGACGGCCCGGTGAACGGTGCCCCTGCCGGCACGACCGCTGCGAGGGCGAGACAGCGGTGCAACTCAAATGGATGCCCATGCTGGAGACGTACCCGAAGTCGATCAACCTGGACCGGACGAAGCTGGCGGCCACCATCGACGCCCTCGATGACTGCGCGCAGGCCTGCACCGCGTGCGCGGACGCCTGCCTCAGCGAGGACATGGTCGCGGACCTGACCAAGTGCGTCCGGACGAACCTGGACTGCGCCGACATCTGCGCGACCACCGCCCGGGTGCTGTCCCGGCACACCGGCTACGACGCGAACATCAGCCGCAGCCTGTTGGAGGCGTGCGCCACGGCCTGCAAGTCGTGCGGGGACGAATGCGCCGCTCACGCCGACAAGCACGAGCACTGCCGGGTCTGCGCCGACGCGTGCCGCGCCTGCGAGCGAGCCTGCCGCGAACTGCTGGCCACGATCAGCTGAGCGTTCGCGGGCGGTGCCGGCTTGGTCTGCAAGTCCTGCCGGCGGAGTTGTCCCCGGCCGGGCTGCACGAGCGTGCCGGTCAGGTGTCGCGCCTCGGTGTGCCGGCCCTGGGCGAACCGGATGTGGGACAGGAGGCCGGCGGCATCGCTGCCGGATACATCGACTGCCGGTACGCTGCATCGGCGGCCTCAGCCCGGTCCTTCGCTCTGTGGCCACCGTCTCCCGACGGGTGCACCACCGATGTTCCTCGGCACTGGCAGATGAGAGGCGAGCCGACACCATGACGGCGGTACCGGGTGAACTGCCCACTGCTGCGGATCCGGCGGGCGCCGGTCAGGCAGCGGAGGATCTGCGTACGCTGTTCGGGCAGTCCATTGCCGTCTTCGCATCGCTGGCGGGGCCGGAGCACCTGGTGGAGGCGGCCAATCCGGCGTTCTTCGCCGCCATCGGCGAGCAACGGGCCCGCACCGGCGTGCCGCTCGTGGACGTGATGCCCGAGTTGGCCGCTCAGGGCTTCGTCGCCCTGCTGGACGAGGTCTACCGCACGGGTGAGCCCTACACCGGCCGGGACGCCCGGGTCGTGCTCGGCACCGAGCCGCACGCGCGGGAGGCGTACTTCGACTTCACGTACGAGCCGCGTCGGGACGCCGACGGCGCCGTGTTCGGCATCCGCGTGATCGGCGTGGAGACTACCCAGGTCAAGCAGGCCCAACGGTTGATGGCCGAGCACCGCGCCATGCTGGAGCAGATCGCCCGCCAGGCACCGCTGGCCTAGGTGCTCGACGGGATGGCACGCTGTATCGAGAACCTCGCCCCGCAGGAGATGCTCGTCTCCGTGCTGCTCGCCGACCCCGATGGTCGGCACCTGCGCCACGGTGCCGCCCCCAGCCTGCCGGACTTCTACAACCAGGCCATCGACGGGATCGCCACCGGTGAGGGCGTCGGATCCTGCGGCACCGCCGCTCACCGGCGGGAATCGGTGATCGTCACCGACATCGCCGCCGATCCGTTCTGGACCGACTTCCGCGACCTGGCCGGGCGGGCCGGACTGGCCGCCTGCTGGTCCACGCCGATCCTGGCCCGCGACGGCAGCCTGCTCGGCACCTTCGCCATGTACCATCGCACCCCGCGCGTTCCGCAGGACACCGACCTGGCCCTCGCCCGGGTCTTCGCCGACACCGCGGCACTGGCCATCGAGCGCCACCACATCGAGCAGGCGAAACTCGCCGCCGAGGCACGCGCCAAGGCAGCCCATGACGAGCTCGCCAAGGCGGTACGCGCGGAGCGGGAACTTCGTGCCGAGGCCGAGCAGCGCGCCGCAGCCGCCGCGGAACTCAATGCCAAGATGCGTGCCGCCGCAGCCGCGCAGGCCGCCACGCCGCATCCGGAGACCTGCCAACTCGGCGGGCCCCAGGAATGCACCGCACCGGCCGAAATCAAGATCGCCGACTCGTGGGGCGACTCGGCGTGGGGCTGTCCGCGCCATGTCGAGGAAGCCATCCTCAACGTACGGGCGGTCTTCATCGCCAGCGAGGAACTCGGCGGCCTGGCCGCCTACCTCAACCGCTGACCGCCGTTCCGCAACCCCCTCGTCATCGAGGGTCACCTACCCGGTGACTGGGTCGACTGATCGCTGAGGTCGCGCTCGCCGCCCTGCCGGCCCGTTCGGACCTGCGTCGGAGTTGGTTTGCGCTGGTCAGCGAACCTGACGCTGAATCAGATCACAGTGAGTCACCATTTAGACACATCTCTACCCGGCCGGCCACCGGGACGCCAACACTTCTCCCATGCAGAGCAGTGGGCGTGAGCGCAGCGACGAGCGTTTCGAGAAGGTGGCCGCGGAGACCTCTGAGACCGTGACCCATGCGGCCAGCGTGCTGGAGGAGGAACTCGCGGCGGGTATTGCCAGCGCGCGGCGGCTTGAGGAGAAGCTGAGCGCTGACCGCAGGGTGGACCCGGAGGCGTTCGACGAACTGGTGACGCGGGTCCGCACCGACGGGCACGCATTGATCGACACTGTTGTGGCGCAGTTGAAGACCTCCGACGACCAGCGTGGTGAGGTCATCCGCCGATACACGTCGGACGCGCACGACGTCCTCGACGGCGTGCTCAACCTCGCGCGGCTGGTGCCGGACATGGCGAACGGGCTGGTCGACCGGCTGACGCCGGAGGCCACGCAGAAGCCCGCGCCCTCGGACAGGTAGCCGGACCACCGGCGTGACCGGCGGCCATGTCACGCACATGCTGGAGCGCTATCGCGCCCTCGCGATCGACGCGCTCCTCGCTGGCGTGCCGTCGGGCGGACCGCAGTACCTCTATGACCTGGTGAGCGAGTATCCGCGGCGTTGGAGCAAGGGGCTGCGTGCCGCGCTCTGTCTCGCGGCCTGCCGAGCCTTCGGCGGCACGCCGTCGGTGGGACTCAACGCCGCGGTGACCGTGGAACTGTTCCACAACGCGTTCCTGATCCATGACGACATCCAGGACGAGAGCGAGCAGCGGCGCGGAGCGCAGACCCTGCACGGCGAGTACGGAGTCGGTGTCGCCCTCAACGTGGGGAACATGACGAACCTGCTCGCTTTGCAGCGGCTCGCCGCCAACCGCAGGGCCCTCGGCTCGGGGATCGCGTGGCGGCTGTTCGAGGAGACCCAGCTCATGCTGCGTCACTCGTTGGAGGGGCAGGCGATCGAGGTCGGCTGGATCCGGGACAACGTGTGCGACCTCGACGCGGACGACTACTACCGGATGTGTCTGAAGAAGACCTCCTGGTACACCTGCATCTACCCGTGCCGTACCGGCATCCTGGTCGCCACGGGTCAGCATGACGCGGTCGACGTCCTCGACCGCTACGGCTGGTATCTGGGTGCCGCGTTCCAGATCCAGGATGACGCGCTCAACCTCGTCGGGGACTTCGCCCGCTACGGCAAGGAGATCGCGGGTGATCTCTGGGAGGGCAAGCGGACACTGATTCTCATCGACTTCATGCGGCGGTGCACCGGGGACGAACGCGAGCGGCTGGTCGCGTTCCTGCGCCGGAGCCGGGCGCAGCGCACGGGGGCCGAGGTGCGTTGGCTGCACGGGCGGCTGCTCGCCTACGACTGCGTCGAGTCCGCTCGGCGCAGCGCCCGCGACCTGGCCGCCGCCGCCCGGCGGGAAGGACAGCGGGTGCTGGGCCCGGCGGCCGACACCGAGGACGGCCGGTTCCTGCTCGGCCTGCCCGACTACGTCGTGGAACGCAGCCGGTAGCGGTCGGCCCGCCGGCTCGAAGGATCCCGTCCATCTCCTGGCGGAGAGCAGGTGCTCAACCGGAAGCCTTGAGCGTAATGACGGGCGGTGCCGTGCTCTGACGAATCTTGAGGGTGGTGCCCAACTCCAGGCCGACCTGCGGGGCCCGCTCCCCGCGACCGAGCGCGAGTGCCAATTCGGTGGCGGTGACGGCCATCTCGGTCAGTGGCTGATGGATGGTGGTCAGCGGCGGATCGACCAGGTCCGCCAAGGGCAGATCGTCGAAGCCCACCACGCTCAGGTCGCTCGGGATCCGCAACCCCAACCGCCGTGCCGCCTGGTAGACGCCGAACGCCTGCAGGTCGTTGGCCGCGAAGATCGCCGTCGGACGATCGGGTCGGCTCAGCAGGTCGAGCGCGGCCGTCTCACCACCTTCCCGGGACAGTTCGGCACGGACGATCAGGGCCGGCTCCCCGCTCAGGCCGGCGGCGTCGCACGCGGAGCGGTAGCCGTCCAGCCGGGCCCGGCAGCACAGGATCCGTTCGGGCGCGGCGATCATCGCGATTCGTTCGTGGCCCAGTCCGATCAGGTGCCGGGCCGCGGACCGACCTCCGGCCCAGTTCGTCGCGCCCACGAAGGGAACATCGTCCGGCAACTCGACGGTGGGGTCGAAGACCACGAACGGGATGCCCCGGGCGCGTAGCTGACTACGCTGCTCCTCATCCAGCTGAGCCACCGTCACGAGGCAGTCCGGGCGGCGGGAGAGAGTGTCGTCGATCCAGTAACGGATCGCGCCGCGGTGCGGGCCGAACTCCGTCAGGATGACCCCCACACCGTGCTGCCGGGCTACGCGCTCCACCCCCCGGATGATCTGCACGCCCCACATGTCCTCGATCTCGTCGAAGACGAGTTCCATCATGTTGGACCGGGCGGACGGCGACGACCTGCGGTAGCCGTGCTGGTTGATGGCGGCCTCGACGCGGGCCCGGGTCTGTGCCGCCACGCCGGACCGACCATTTATGACCTTGGAAACGGTCGGCACCGAGACGCCTGCGGACTCCGCGATGGCGGCGATCGTCACTGGTCGCAGCGGGTCGCCGAGCTGCGACTCCAGGTCAACGGGCTGTTGCTCGCTCGAATCGGCGCGCGTCAACCTGGCCACCTTCTCACCGGTCCCTAGTGGCCGCAGGGCCCGCGTCGGCAGTCGCCGAGCGGCCGATGGCCGCTACATCGTTCAGGGCGCAAGGATAACCGTTCAGTCCGGTGCCAGGGGTGGTGCCGAGGGGACGCCATCGACGTCCGGCCGCCGGCCGAGCCACGACCCGAGGCCATTGCACCAGGCACTCATTGACGTCGATCGAAGAAAGTTGTAATGTCTCGCCCGGAAACTTTCTAGCCTATGAGGCCGAAAGTTTCTGTACGGGAGTTCCAGGGCTCGTCGCGGACGCCAGGGCAGCGTCCGCGTACCCATCACCCTTCGTTTCGCGCGGCCGGGCGCCTGTCGGTACGTCATCGCCGCGCATTCCCGGCCGTGACGGCTGAAGGCCATGCCTTCGTGCGCCATGCCCTGTGCTGGTAGCCCGTCCGCCGAAAAGCAGGAACCGGCGGAACGGCCGGTCCACGAAACGGGCGCCACTATGGCGAGGAGTTGCTGATGAGTTCGCAGAACAGACGAAGGCCCCCCTGGCGTGCCGGCCTGGTCGCCGGTGCGGTGGCCGCGCTGATGATGGCAGGGACGATGGTGACCGGCAGCGCCCAGGCGGCGGCCGGCTGCCGGGTGGCGTACGAGGTCTCGTCCCAGTGGCCGGGCGGTTTCACCGCCAACGTGAACGTGACGAATCTCGGTGACCCGATCAACGGCTGGGACCTGGCGTGGACGTTCCCCTCCGGCCAGCGGGTCACCCATGCCTGGAACGCGACGGTCGCCGCGTCGGGTGACCAGGTCACCGCGACGAACATGAGCTACAACGCCGCCGTCGGCACGAACGCCACGGTCTCGTTCGGCTTCAACGGATCCTGGACGGGGAGCAACCCCGCACCGGCCTCGTTCACGTTGAACGGGGTCGCGTGCACCGGGAACGTCGGTCCCTCACCGACGCCGACCGTCTCCCCCACCACGTCACCGACGGTCTCGCCGACGGTGACCCCGCCGCCGGGAAACCGGATGGCGATGGTGGCGGCGATGCAGCCCGGCTGGAACCTGGGCAACACCCTCGACGCCATTCCCGACGAGACCGCATGGGGTAACCCGCTGACGACCCGGGAGATGCTGCGCCACGTCCGGTCGCAAGGCTACAAGAGCATCCGGCTTCCGATCACGTGGAGCAACCACCACGGCCCGGCACCGGACTACACCATCGACCCGGCCTGGCTGAACCGCGTCCGCGAGATCGTCGACTGGTCCCTGGCGGAGGACCTCTACGTGATGATCAACCTGCATCACGACTCGTGGCAGTGGATCAACGCCTACCCCACCGACCGTACGAACGTGATGAGTCGGTACCAGGCACTGTGGAGTCAGCTCGCCGACACGTTCCGCGACCACTCATCGAAGCTGGTGTTCGAGAGCATCAACGAACCCCAGTTCGCCGGCACCGCTGGCGACGCCGAGAGCGACCAGGTCCTGCACGAACTGAACCTGGCCTTCGTCCGCCTGGTACGCCAGTCCGGTGGAAACAACGCCACCCGCCTGCTGGTGCTGCCCACCCTGCACACCAGCGGGGAGCAGGCCCGGATGGACGCGTTGCTGGCCACGTTCGACGAGCTTGACGACCCCCACCTCGTCGCCACCATCCACTTCTACGGCTGGTGGCCGTTCAGCGTCAACATCGCCGGCGGCACCCGCTACGACAGCAACGTCGAGCAGGACATCATCGGCACCTTCGACCGGGCGTACAACACGTTCGTGTCCCGCGACATCCCGGTGATCATCGGTGAGTGGGCTCTGCTCAGCTACGACTACACCCGGCCCGGCATCATCCAACGGGGTGAACTGCTGAAGTTCTTCGAGGCCGTCGGCCACCACGCCCGCACCCGGAAGCTCACCACGATGCTGTGGGACGCGGGTTCGTTCCTGCACCGGCCCGAGCTGCGCTGGCGGGACCAGGGCATCCATGAGCTGATGATGGCGAGCCTGACGAACCGCTCCGCCACCGCGTCCACCGATCAGATCTACGTACCCCGCACCGGTGGCATCACCAGCAGGTCCCTGACCCTCAACCTGAACGGCGCCTCGTTCCAGAGTCTCTGGCACGGCAGCACCCGACTGACCAACGGCACCGACTACACCGTCTCCGGCAGCACACTCACGCTGACCCGAACGGCCGTCACCCGGTTGGCCGGCAACCGGGCCACCGGTGTCAACGCCACCATCGAGGCCCGCTTCTCCCAGGGCGTGCCGTGGCGGATCAGCATCATCAGTTACGACCCGCCCACGCAGACCGCAGCCACCGGCACGACCAGCGGATTCACCATTCCCACCCAGTTCCGCGGTGACCAGCTCGCCACCATGGAAGCCGAGTACGCCGACGGCAGCCCGGCCGGACCGGCCAACTGGACCACGTACAAGGAGTTCTGGAGCAGCTTCCGGCCCGACTACAGCGCCAACACGGTCCTCCTGACGCCGGAGTTCTTCGCCGAGGTCAACGACGGCACCGTCACGCTTACCTTCCACTTCTGGAGCGGTGCGCAGATCACGTACCGCCTGACGAAGTCCGGCAGCTCGATCACCGGCAGCCCGGCCTGATCATGATGCGGCGTGGGGGGGGGGGGGGCCCCCCCCCCCCCCCCCCCCGCCGGGGGGGGCGGGGGGGGGCGGGGGCCCCCCCCGCCCCCCCCGGGGCCGCCCCCCCCGCCGCC
>NZ_JBIAYZ010000032.1:0-40833 GCF_042898635.1 Micromonospora sp. NPDC000442
ACAACAACGCGAAACATACCGGCAGGCCAGCAACGAACGCGCCGAAGCAGAACGCAAACAACGCGAATGCCAAGCCAGCTTCTGGTGCCGCAACGGGCAGAAGGTCAAAGACTTCGGCTCCGACATCGGGAACTGGGCCGTGCAGAACGCCGACGTGGTGGGCGTGATCGCGGGCGTGGCTGTCGGGCTAACCTGCACGGTTGTGACCGGCGGCAGCGGAGCGCTCCTGTGCGGTGCGCTCGGTGGCGCGGTCTCAGGTCTCGTTAGTGGCGGTCTCAAGTGCGCAGGCGGTAACCAGAATCGGTGTTCGGCAGGAAGCCTGGCTCTCGACCTCGGTATCGGTGCCGTCTTGGGACTTGCCGGTGGCGCAGCTGGCGCTGCACTCGGTGGCGCCATTAGCGGCCTCTTTGCGGCAAGCCTGAGGGGCGCTGCGTCTGGGGCGCGGTCTGCCATCGGTGGACTGGGACGTGGTACGGTCACCGCCGCGCGGCAAGGCACGCCAGCATCGATTAGCCGGAGGATCGGGGGGTCGCCAAACAAGAACCTCGGCAAGTTCGTCGAAGGTAGCCGCCAACAATGGGCTAAGGACGTGAAGAATGCTGGCGGAGGCATGCAAGGGCACGCAGCTATTGCTCTCGACACGAGCCGAATGTTGGTGCAGGGTGCCTTTACGGCAAATGGCGTAGCTGGAGGAACTGTCGGGGCTATCGCTCCGACGACGAGAGATGACGTCAAGCAACTCTGGAGAGAGGGGTATTCCTTCAATCCGGCAACGGGAGTGCCGCAGATTGTTGGCGGGTTGTTGGGAGGGGGCTTCAACTGACTGAGCGTCCGGATATCGCCAGCATCTCCCGTAATTATCGATCACGCGAGATGCTGGCTTGGCGACGGCACGGTCCAGTGCTATATAGGCTTCGTCAGTTGTTATTCATGGCCGTCACCCTCGTAGTGGCATCGGTGCTGTCGCTCCTTTACCTGACGGTAGTTTCTATCTATCCCGGCACTGGCTCTGTACGCCCGCATGGGCCGGCGGAGCGGTCGGTCGAAGCGACGGTCAAAGAGTGTCGCCGAGTAGGCCCCGTAAGTGACCAAGGGCTGGGCTTCTGGTGGGTCTGTCGGATCCTGGTCCAGCAGGAGGACGGGCAACCCGTCGAGGGGATTGTCGAGGGCTCGATTGCCGACCCCGAGAAAATAGGGAGTGTTGTCACTCTTCGGGAGGCATGCGCTGGGCATGGGCGAACTGCTTGCCGCTACGGCAAGCCTGTCTCTGTCCTCCTGTCGGTTCTTTATGGAGTATTTCGGATAGCCGGAAAGGCGCTCGGTGTATTCCTGTTGTTGGCAACCATGGTCTACCTTTTTAGGGCGATTGTAGGCGCTCCGGTATATTTTTCGTTGTTCGACAAGCGGCAAGCCGGGGAGAGGAGTTCTTGACATGGTCTCCGCGAGTGATTATGTGGACGTTGTTCGGCAGCGCATGATTGCCGATGGATGTGTGGTAACTGATGAGAATATCGGATCGTTGCCGGTGTTGGTCGGATATCGGGCGAGGGTCCGGCTGTTGACGCGGATCCACATCTTCGCGGTCGCGGCCCAGGTGGAGCGGGTCGACGAGGCTGGCCTTCGGGCGTACGTCGATGACGTGGTGAATCTGGGTCTGGGACGTAAGGGCCAGTGGCGCGGCTTGCAGTCGGGCGTGATCGTGCTGCCGATCCTGGTGACCGAGTCGGTGGATTCGGCTGCTGTGGCGTTGATGCAGAAGGCGTACCGCCTCAATGTGAACGGCTTCGCGGCGATGGCGCAGCCCGCCGTCGTGGATGTGAAGGCGGGCAAGGTGTGGACCTTCCGGGGAACCAGGTTATGGGGTTACGCCTTCAACTCGCTCGTCAAGCAGTTGTACCAGGCCTACCTACCGGAGCCGGTGACCACGTGAGTGGATGGCGGGCGGCTCGGTAGGTCGGTGATGGCGTGCTGGGTGGGTGGCGTACCAGGCGGGGTCCAAGGCGAGCACTCCGAAGCTGGCGAGCGCGCCGGGCGAGCGGCAGGCGGGTGCGAGCAGCATGTAGACGGCCAGTCGCCCGGACAGCGTGTAACCTTTATCCGCCGCTTACGCTCCGGCTCCTGGCCGGCGGGCGGGGCGCTGGGCGAGCGGACGAGGAGTGTGCCCTGCAGGATCACCATGGCGGCAACCGGCCAGTTCGGCGCGACGCCAGTCGGTCCCACTGCTGGAACCGGCGGTGAGGTAACGGGTGGCTCGCCCGGGTGGGTGGTTGGAAGGGCCAACTGGTGCTGCGGATGGTAGGACGACTCCTTTACACGGCTGGTTTATGCTTCATCCGACCTGGACAAACGTGCGTGAGCATGCCGCTGGGCCACTGGACTACTGGGGGTCAAGGGGTCGTCGGTTCGAATCCGGCCGTCCCGACAAAGAAAAAGCCCTGACCTGCGGAAACGCGGTCAGGGCTTTGACTTTCTTCGATGGAGATTTGAACCGCCCCCCGAAAACCCCCCGTTTACCAGGTGCGGCAATCAAGTTTGTCATCGACCCGCATCGTTTTGCAGGGTTGGTGGGTGGGGTCGGTTCGGGTTGGCGGCGAGGCGTTCCAGGACGTCGGAGACGTCGGGGGCCTGGACGGGCTTGGCGATGTAGTAGGTGGCGGTGACCTCTTCGCTGGAGTGGCCAAGCTGTGCGGCGGCGCTCTTGGTGTCGGCTTCCTCCTTGATCAGGGTGGCCACGGTCTTGCGGAAGCTGTGCGGGGTGACCCAGTCCAGGTCGGTGTCGGCGCGGGCCTGACGCCACTGACGGCGGACGTTGTTGGGGGAGAGCCAGGTGCCGCGCCGGGAGGCGAAGATCGCGTCGTGCGGGTTGTCCGCGGCGGTGACTTTGCGGGCCATGAGCATGCCGACGGCGAATCGGGGCAGGACGAGGATCCGGTAGCCGGCGTCGCTCTTGGTCCAGGGCTGACGGAAGATGCCCTGGCCTTTGACGTAGACCAGGGTGCCGCAGATGGTCAGGGTGGGACGCGCGGTGGCGAGGTCGAGGTCTTCCCAGCGCAGGGCGAGGATTTCACCGATGCGGGCGCCGGTGGCGAGCATGAGGTCGACGATGTCGGCCAGGTCGCCGGTGTGCCGAGGCCCGGGTTTGCCGGGGACCGGTTGCTGCCAGTTACGGATCGCCGCCCGGACAGCGTGGAGATGCTCGCCGCTGAGGACGACGACGGTGCGGCGGGGTTTACGGAGCCGGCCGGTGTCGCGTACGGGGTTGCTCGGGATCGCGCCGTGCCGCACGGCGAGGGCGAACATCTGGCCCAGGACGACTTTCACGCCTTTGGCCGCGGAAGGCCGGTCCTTGGCGATCTCGCGGAGCAGCCGGTCGAGACGCCCGACGCTGGCTTCTCGGATACGCAGGTTGCCCAGGGCGGGCAGGATCGTGGTGCGCAGGCTGGCTTGGTAGCGGTGGATGGTCTGGGCTGCGATCCGTTCCTCGGCGGTGATCTCCTCGATCCAGAGTTCGGCGAGGGCGTTGATGCGGGTCTCCCGGCTGATCTCGTCGTCGTTGGGGGTGCTGCGGTCGCGGATCTTGACCTTCAGCGCCCGGACGGCGGCCGGGCCGGTGGTGTCGGTGACCTCGATGTCACGGGTGACGCCGTCGTAGTCGCGGAAGCGGACCCTGGCGCGGAATCGGCCAGGGCCCAGCTTCTCGGTGCGGATCTTGCCGGCGGTGCCGATGGGCAGTTCAGGGCGGGCCACAGGTCATCGGTCCGTGTCGGTGTGTTCGTCGAGCCACCGTTCGACCTCGCTGCGCCGGTAGCGCAGGGTGTTGCCGACGCGGATGGCGCGTGGTCCTTTGCCTCGGCTGTGCCAGGCGTAGAGGGTGTTTTTCGGTTTGCCCAGCCAGGCGGCGAGGTCATCGATGGTCAGGAGCGGATCGGGCCGCCATTCGGCGGCCGGGCCGGTCATCGTCCGCCCAACATGCTGGTGGATCCGGGCGGATGGTCTGTCCCGGCGGGGCCGGTAGACGGCCGCTGAGCGGCGGCATTCGGCGGGGTGGGTCGGGGGTGGGGCAGGCATGAAACGGCTGTCCTTTCCGGGTTCCAGCCCGGCTGCGGCCATGGGCTGGTGACGCGGCTGCCCTGGTGGGCGGGCGCGTCGGATGTCTGGTGTGGACGTCCATCCACCCGCTTCCGCCCCACGGCGTCAAGCCGACCCCGGATGGCAGCGGTGGGAAGGCTTTGTGGCCCGTACGGGCAGGCATCCGTGGCCTGTTCCTCGGTAGCGGCCACGGGCCGAGGGGCAGCGGGCGAGCGTCCGCCTCCCGGACGCATGATGTCGCGTGAGCTGAAGTGCGGCTCGGGTGAGGAGCACGTAGACGAGGTGGTGGAGGGTGTCGATGTGGTCCGGGCCATGCGGATTCGGAGGTTCTGAAGCGTTCCCATGATGGGTGCCTTTCGCTCAAGTGAAGGTGCTCGGGCTGGCGTTGGCTGCGAGCGCACGACCGGTAGAAGCGTCGTGAGTCAGCCAGCGTCGGATGGTTGGAGGGAGTCCGGGTACCGATGTGCTGGCCGTTTGATGTCGGCGTCAAGCCGCGATCCGGCTGACCAGGGTGCAGGTTGCGACGACGTCGTCGGGGTTTCAGGATTCGCGCAGTGCCATGCGTTGGCCGCAGCGGTGCTCGCCCTGCCGCCCCGGTAGGCGAGACGACTACGTGGCGCACGGAGATCGAACGGCGGATCCCGTCGCGGGAGCGGTCGTGCGGTGACTGCTTCACGTCGCCGCCAGATTGCCCAGGGTGGACCTGCTGCTGCGGGGGCTGTAGGGCGTCGGCTGTGCTGGCACGCATCATCGGCGGCGCGCAGCCTTACTACGACGACATCGCGGCGTGGGCGACGATGAGGTGGCCCTCATCAGCAACAGCAGCGGTGACGAACGGAGTCGTCGTGTTCACCGCCGACGGCGGCGTCTTCATCCGCGTATCTGACCACGAGTCAGCGAAGTCGCCGTGCCGCGATCCGGACCAGGAGATGTGGCCGGAGCTGCTCAACGGCCTTCCCTTGATGTTGCGACCGCAGGTGAACCAACCGGCCTTCGGCGATGAGGCCGGGCAGTTCGTCGCCACCGCGGCGCTGTGGCGGTTTGACCGGCGACGACCGCTGGCAACCGGTGATGGGATCGCCTTCCCGCCACAGGCGGGCCGTACGACGCCGGTTCCGAGTACTGACCGGTGAGGCTTGTAGCTGCCAATCGGGTCACCAGCGTAGAGATCACCATTACCCACCCTGACTTCCGCTGAGCCTTTTCCAAAGATGATCTTGGAACTCATCGCGCATATGGCGAGCCAGGAAATCGATGAAAGTGAGGCTGCGGGTAGGACAACAGTCGACCAAGATGTCCGACCGGGGGCCTCGCTGTGGTGTCTTACCCGTCTACGATCCCCGCTGTCCAGCCGTACTCTGAACGACCTCGCTGACCTCATTCGAGCACAGCGCAACCAGCATCGATTCCGGTGGCGGCGCCTTGACCCGGGCCGACAGGCACTTCTCGCTCTGGCCCACCTGTGCAAGGGTGACACCTACACCCGGCTCGCCGCCGGGTTCGCCGTCGGCGTCGGCACTGCTTGGCGGTACGTGCAGGTAAAGCGATCGTGGTGCTCGCAGCGGTCGCCGAGCACCTGGCCACAGCGGTGTGGGCCTTGCCGGTGCTGCCGGTTTCGACGCACGACCTGACCGTTGCCCGTGTCCACAGCATCATCGAGGCGCTGACCAGCGCGGAGGTGATGACTTTCGCCGACAAGGGCTATCAAGCGTCCGGGGCAGCGTGCGCACGCCGTTCAAGTCGCGCCGACGCCGGCCGGAGCTCTCGCGCCGGCAGAAGACGGTCAACCGGGCACACGCGCTCGCGGCGAACGCGCCATCGCGACGCTCAAGACTTGGCAGATGCCGACCAAACTGGGCTGCTGCCCGCCTCGTTCCACCGGGATCGTGCAGGCCGTCCTCGTGCTGCACCATGTCGGGGCGGACCGCTACGCGTGATGAGAAATTGTCCCCGATGGTGGAACTCGCGGGCGGCTGCGGACAGGTACAGGTGTGACAGCTGAGATGCGGGTCCGGATCCGGGCCGGAGACACCGAGGCGTTCGGTGAGCTCTTCGATGAGCATGCCGATGCGGTTCACCGGCATGCAGTCTGGAGTGGGTGCGATCCGGTTCAGGCCGAGGATGTGGTGTCGCTGACCTTCCTTGAGGCGTGGCGGATCCGCGGATCCTTGCGTGCGGATGGAGACAGCCTGCGGCCGTGGCTGCTCGGGATCGCCATCAATGTGCTGCGCAATCGCAGGCGGGCGGCGCGCCGGCACCGGGAGGCATTGCGGCGATTGCCCGTACGCGACACCGTCCCGGACTTCGCTGACGAGGTGGTCGCCCGGATGCACGATGCCGACCAGGTGGCTGCGGTCCTGGCGGGACTGCGGGCGCTGCGCCGGGCGGACCGGGAGGTGTTCCTGCTCTGCGTGTGGTCGCAGCTGGACTACGCGGCGGCGGCCGAGGCGCTGGGTGTACCCGTCGGGACCGTGCGTTCGCGGCTGTCACGGGCCCGGACCCGGCTGCGGGTGCTGACACAGCGCGAGATGGCGCGTACCCGAATGATTCCCGTGGAGCAGGGAGAGTACCGATGAGCGAGCCCACCGCCCCCCGGGTGTCGGCCATGTCGGCGCTGCGCCGGCAGGCACTGCGGCATCATCTGATGAACGAGATCGAGCGGCCGGCCCCTCGGCCACGGCGGATGCTGGTGCTCGCGCCTGCGGCCGGCGTGCTGGCGGTCGCGGTTTCGGCCGGGGCGATCGCCCAGCCGTGGGCACCGGACAGCGCGCCGCTGATCGTGACGGTCGAGCGCGGGGAACGCAGTGGCGCGACGTTGTTGCTGAACCGGATGGCCGCAGCGGCCGCCGACTCGCCGGACCCATCGTCCGCAGAGGGAGAGTACGTCTACATCAGGAGCCGGGGCGCGTTCGCTGAGCTGGGTGACGGCCCGGCGCAACTGCAGCCCGTACGCGAACGGGAGATCTGGATCCCGCGGACCGAGCGAGGTGACGGCTTACTCCGCCAACCGTCCTTCAACGTCCCGATCATCGGTGCGATCCCGCAGCGGGAGACGCTCACAGACGTGACACCGAATGCGGCACTTGTCGATCTGCCCAGCGACCCGGACGCCCTGTTGAAGAAGCTTTACCGAGAGCGCGACGAACGTGGCGAAGGCAACAGCCGCGAAGGCGCGGCGTTCACCGCGATCGGCGACATCCTGCGCGAGTCGCTGGTACCGCCCCAGACGACCGCCGCGCTCTACCAAGCCGCGGCGAAGATTACAGGGGTCGAGGTGGTCCGTGGGGTCACCGACGCCGTCGGGCGGCGAGGGGTAGCCGTCGCACACACCGAGCGAAGCCGACGCCAAGAGTGGATCTTTGATGAACAGACGTACGCATACCTCGGTGAGCGCAGTTACCTCGTAGCGGACACCGCCGACGGGCCAGCTGGGACGGTGCTGAGCACAACTGCGGTGCTGCAGCGAGCCGTGGTGTCGAACCTCGGACAGCGCCCAGACAGGTAGCTGCCCAGCAACCGGCGGCTCGATGCTGGTCGCAGTGCTGGTGGACGAGGCTGGCGAGGTGGCTCAGAGTGCGGCTGAAAAGCGAGATCGTGAAGGGGTAGGCAGCGCAGGCGAGGCTCGCTTGCATCGAATCTTGGTCTACTGCTGTCCTACCCGGAGCCCCACCCTCATCGACTCCAGGCTCGCCACACCCGCCCTCACCCTGCCGGATCAACTTGCAAAGGCCCGCTCATGCCGATGAGCGGACCGCCCGGTCGGACTCACTCTTTGGCCCCCGACCAACACTCTTGGCATCGAAAATTCATCGAGACTTGGCTCGTCCGCGGCGCCGCAAGCGCCCATACCGGGGGGTGCCCGGCCGTAGCCGGCACGCGGCGATCGCTGATTGGCGATGATGGAGCCATGCCACTCCTCGTCGACCCTGCCCTGCCCGCCGGTTCCCTCCGGACCACCGGCCAGCCCCGTCTGGGCATCGATGAGCACATGGTCCTACGGCCGTGGTGCACCGCCGACGCCGCGACGGTGCGGGCCGCGTTCGCCTGTCCCGACATACAACGGTGGCATGTGCGCCGAATGGACAGCGACGACGAAGCGCGCGGCTGGATCGCGCACTGGGCCGGGCGGTGGGCGAACGAATCAGACGCCAGTTGGGCCATCGTCCGTAGCACGGATGATCAAGTCGTCGGCCAGGTTGGTCTTCGGACGATCATGTTGTCGGAAGCGTCAGCGCAACTTTCGTACTGGGTCCTGCCCGCTGCTCGCGGGAGAGGTGTTGCCGTACGCGCGGTCCACACGCTGACATCGTGGGCGTTTGGCACGCTGCGGATGAACCGGCTCTTCCTGGTCCACTCGATCGCCAACTCGGCGTCATGCCGGGTCGCGCACAAGGCCGCGTTCGGCATCGAGGGCACCCTACGCGGTTACCTGCGACACACCGACGGGTGGCACGACGTCCACATACACGCGCGGCTGCGAACTGACGCCGGCACCCCTCCAGAGCCCGGCTGGGGCGCATAGTCGACCGGCGACAGAAGCGGTTCTGCACGGCGGAAAAGAACCGTAGCGTTGCGCTCATTTGCCGCGCAGCGGGCGCGACGGGCGGCCCGACATGTGTCGCCTCTTCGGCGGCCATGCCGTGGGCTCGTCGGGCGGACGCGTCGTGGTGCCTGCCGGTGTTCGACGCTGGGGTGAGCTTCTCGTACAGTCCCGGTGTGCTCGATCATGTGCCTGGTTGCTCGTGCTGCGGTGAGCCTCTGGATGGTGTTGACCTTGACATCCGGTCGTCGTTGCCGGACGCGATCCTGGCGCTGCCTGCCGAGCAGCGGGCGTCGGCCTGGGGAAACTCCGATTTCCAGCGGATCGAGGGCGTAGGCGGCTTCCTGCGCTGTCTCATGCCGGTGCACCTGACCGGTGGCGCAAGCGTGACGTATTCGGTCTGGCTGAAGCTCGACGACGAGCAACTGCGCCACGCCAACGCGGTCTGGACCACACGCGAGTACACCGATCTCACGCTCCGGGGCGAGGTTGCGAACGCGATCAAACCATGGCCCGGGCTGCTCGGTGAGATTGCCGGGGCGCAGGTCCGCGATGCCGGAACCTTGCCGTATCTGGTCGCAGAACGGAACAGTCTGTTGTCGCGGGTGCTGACCGAGGCGTGGGACCGCGACGATGTACTCAGTCGGATCTGGCACCCGCTGCCGCTCTCGGTCCGCCAGCAGATCACCGCGAGCTGGTCCGTGGAACGCACCGCCGGTCTGGGCTCGCGAACGGCCGACGGCATCATGATGTTCGTGGGACGCGGCCGGACCGTTCACATCGAGGCGTTCGATACCTCGAAAGCCATGACAGCCGACGCTGCGATCGCCGAATTCAGCGGGGGCTTGCCCGAACGGTGCGACGGCGAGTTGTCGGAGCAGGACGGCGAGGTGGTGCGACGGGCATTGTGGCTCACAGTGGTCGTCGACGGTAAGCCGCAGCATGAACTCCACGGTTATGCCGCGACCTCCGAAGGCATCCTCCGTATCAGGTGCATGCACGACGACGCCTCCGACCATGCGTGGGCTCGACAGGTCTGGCGATCGGCGCGGTACGACAATACCGAACAAGAAGCGGGTCATTCCCCTGTGTAATCCTCGGCAGAGTCACCCGGGAAAGGGCAGCGCACGGATTTGCTGCAGACCGCGCACGTTGGCAGCCCTGCTTCGAGCCGCTTCGCTTTCGCCTCCGCCTGGGAGATCATGCCGGCATGGCCAGCATCGTCGAGATCCACGTTCCGTTGGTACCAACTCCGGGTCTTGACCCGGGCGCCTATGCGTTCCCCTGGATCGATCAGGTCGAGGACTTCCTGGTCGACTTGGAAGACGAAGGCGCGGTCGAGGTGTACGACGACGGCGAGGAGCTCGGCGAGGTGTATGTCTTCTTCATCGCCGGAGCAACCGAGGCCACCTTGCTGACCGCCGCGTCACGGGTAGCGACTCTCGACAGCGTGCCGACCGGCGCGTTCGCCATAGTCACCGATGACGGGGCTCCGGACGGAACCGGACGACGGATCGACCTCCCGGTCGCCTGAAGTGCTGGCTACACCCGCCCGCACCTGAGCCCTATTCCGAGGGGAAACGACAAAGGCAGCGCGGAGCCCGGCATCCTGATCTGCCGCAACCGGCGCACCGCCCTTGCTGCTCCTTCATGCCTTGGTCCGAGCTGAACCTCCGCAACCACTGGTACAGATCAACATAGGATCTCTGGGTGCTGGGAGTGCTCTTCGCGATCATGCCGGAGCAGGAGCGGTCGCTGCTCGCGGCCGGCGATGGCGGCGCCAGCGACGCGGTTGACGGACTCATCGAGGAGATCGAGGAGTCGTGGGCCGAGGACGGCCTGAGGGTCGACACCGACAAGGCGTGGGACGGCATTCACCGGTGCCTGACCGACGGCACCCTCGAGCCTGACGGTGGCGAGTATCCGTTCAGTCATGCGGTGCTCGGTGGGCGCCGGCTGCACGACGAGTACGTCGTGGTCTACCTCACGGTGGACGAGGCCCGGGACGTGGCCGTCGCTCTGCAGTCCGTCGACCGATGTCAGCTGCGTCAGCGGTTCGACGCAATCGACGACCTCGACTATCGCGGTGCCCTCGACGACGCCGACTTCGACTACACCTGGGACAACTTCGTCGAGGTTCGGGCGTTCTACCAGCGGGCTGCGGCCGCGGGGCGTGCCGTGGTCTTCACCGCCACCTGAGCTCAGACTCGACACACACTCATCTGGCCGCCGATCGCGCTTGCCGGTGAGGTGTTGTGAGGGACGGGAGGCTGCTTGCTCGTACGATCTGGGCCGTGCATACCACCCCGCTGGCTCCGATCGATATGGATGCGGCCTTCCGCAGTTGCGTGGGTTCGCGCGGACGACCATCCGGCTGCATCCACGCAAGGGTTCGCCGTCGGTTGAGCAGAGCTCCGTGGGCGGGCCGTTGCTGTGGCCGGCGAATGAGCCGTGGCCGACCTGTGACGGTGAAGGTCTGGACGATCATCCCGCCGAGGCGGGGGTGCCACTCGTGCCGGTCCTGCAACTGCTCGCCGACGATGTGCCCGAGCTGCCGTTCCCGGAGGGCTCGGACGTGTTGCAGGTGCTGTGGTGCCCGTTCGACCACGATCCGTGGAGTGCTCCGCTGCCACGCTTGCGCTGGCGGCGACGATCAGCGATCGGACCCCGACTGGCGGCGATGCCCCTGCCACACGAGGACGCCGATGGGTGGTACGTGCCCGATGCGTGCGTCGTCGATCCTGAGCGGGTGGTCGAGTACCCGTCGTACGACCTGCCGCGTGAGGTGTGGTCGCAGATTCAGGAAGCGGCGCGTCGGGTCGAGGCTGACCACGGCTGGGAGTACGACACCGATCTGGCGGTCGCTTCCGGGATCAAGGTCGGCGGTTACCCCGGCTGGACGCAGTCGCCTGACTGGCCGGTCTGCCCGTGTGGGGTTCGGATGGAGCATCTGCTCACCATCGCCAGCTGGGAGTTCAGCCGGGGCGACGAGCGGCGTTGGGTCCCGCTGGAGGACCGGCCCGCGGTGATCGGCTGGGGCTTCGACAGTCCGGATGACCATCCGTGGCGGTCGCTTCAGAACCCGGCAGGATTGATGCTCGGCGACGCTGGCGGCGTCTACATCTTCGTCTGCACATCATGTCCAGAGCGTCCCCACGACCACCGATTCGACTGCTCCTGACCCGGACAGGAATCACCGACAGCCTCCGAACCGGCACTCGGATCTGGCCGTGGATCGTGCTCGAAGCGCGGATGGCAGCAGGTTTATGGTGGCCGGATGCTTGATCTGAGCAGGCTGGACCTGGAGGAGATCGCCGCCGCGCTCGAGGACCAGACCGACTACGAGCACCGATGGCTGATCAACCCACAGACCGGCGAGATCATGTTCTGGACGACCGACGGCGGTATCGACGGACAGACACCCGTCGACCTTGACGATCTCGACCTGATCGGCATTGACCCGCTGCCGTCCTACATCTGGTACCAGGACATGGCCGACTTCGCCGAACGAATCAGTGACGCGGCGGCCAGCCGCAGGCTCGTCCAAGCGATCCAGGGTAAGGGCGCCTTCCGCCGGTTCAAGAACGAGCTGCATGAGAAGTATCCGCACCTACTGCCGGCGTGGTACACGTTTCGCGACACGCGCGCCAAGCGGCGGGCGGTGGAATGGCTGGTCGACAACTCGTTGATCGACAACGAGACGGGCGAGCGGTTCGTCGCCGAGCACCCAGAACCCGACCTCCCATGAGCCAGCACTCGCGCCAAGCGGCCTCCCGTACAGCGAACGCACGGATCTGCCGGCGAGCGGGCGCGCTGGCGTGCCGGGTGGCCGTCACTGTGCGTGCTGCTGCTCGGGCATTTCGTCGGCGGTGAGGTCCGGGCTGGCATCGAGACCGGCGGCGCTCTTAGCCGGCAGCGGGTAGGCATGTTCGACAGGCAGATGGGCTGCTGCCGCCTGTTCGTGGCCGCCGCGTAGGAGATCCCTTACGCGCTCCACGGTGCCGGTGATGTCGGTGATGGCAACGACCCAGTCGTCGACGTACCGGTCGACAGCCTCGCCGGACAATCCAACCTGCAGCGACCGGTACGGCAGCGCCTTCAGCTGCAGCGATCGCTCCGGATCCCACTGCACTCGGACTGGGCTGGCTTTCAGCTGCCGTGACCAGGTCGCCTTGTCGCCGTGCAGATCTCTGTCGTAGTGACTCAGGCAGGCTCGCGCCAGCGCCCACTCAAACCCGTCCCGCGTGATGTCGATGGACAGTACGCGCTCTTGCCCTGGCTTGGTGGCCCAGCCGCAGCGGTACATCATCCACAGGAACGACGGCTTGATCCACGTCATCCGGTCCCGCTTGAAGGGAGCCACGAAACGACCGGCGGCGACCGCTGGCAGCGCGACCTGAGGGGAATATGCCTGGTACACGGTGATGGTGTCGGCCGAGTAGCGGGCGCGGATCTGACGGGCGGGAACGAACACAACGTAATCCTGACCGATCCGGACTCGACTGCTCCACCGAGATTCCACACCCACGCCAACGCCAAGCCGAAATGAATCCGCGCCGGCACCCGCATCTGCCGCAGAGAGTTGTCCAGCCCACCGAGCGGCGAGGATCCCTCTTCTCTGTCGTAGTGGCCGAGTAGCAGGTGCTGCCACCCGTCGATGCAGCGTTCTGGCACGTAGAAGCCCGTACTGATCAGGGCGGCGGCAGCGGCTGGAGGTCAGCGCCTGGATGCCACCAGCGCGAGTCGGGGCCGTAGTAGATGGACGCGGCCCAGTAGTCCGCATCCTCGTGGTAGACGATGTCGAGGCCGATGATCCAGACACGTGGGACGCGGCCCGCGGGACCAGCTTGTGACCATTGGCGGTTGACGCGTGCCACAGCCTCGCTGTGGGAGATGTCGTAGCGGCGGGCCATCGCGTCAGCGATCTCTTCGCAGAAGGTCAGGACCTCGGTGTCACCGGCGCAGGGGAAGTTGCCGTGCGAGCGCAGCACCGACTCGTGCACCAGATACTCCTGCGGAGAGATCAGCCCTGACGTACCCCGCGCAGGCATGCGTACCCTGATTCGATCCCCGAGTTCATCTTCACGGAGGCCGTACTCCGCCAGGAGTCGATATAGGTACTCCCGTGGTCCAACAGCCTCATAGGTGTCGTCGGACTGTCCTGCCGTGTCCACCACAACATCTTGCCGGCCGCCGCCACGGGTATGGCAACCGAGGATCCCACCATCCGCTCATGCCGCGTGGAAGTAAGCGGAGGGGCTTGCAACGGTGTCCGGCACACGGCCCAGATTGGGGTGGGGGCGGTGCTTGCGGTGGAACTCAGCCGGTGGAGCGGGTCAGTGGTTGGTAGGTGTCGTGGGTGGTCGTAGGACACAGAATTCGTTGCCGTCGTGGTCGGCGAGGACGTGCCAGGCCCAGCCGTCTTCTTCGATGGAACTGTCCGTGATGCACCGCGCCCCCAGAGACACCAGTCTGGCCACCTCCGCCTCAAGGTCGGGTACGCGCAGATCCAGGTGCATCCTGTTCTTGTGCGCCCTTTGGTTCGGGCACTCGCTGCAACAGCAGCTCAACGCCGTTCCCGTCGGCGGGTAGCAGCCGCCGGTAGTGCCCTGGCGAGAGCGGTTCAGCCACGTATCCGAGCGCCCCGCACCAGAAGGTCCCCGAGCGATCCAGGTCGGCACAATCCAAGACCACCGCCAGGACGACGTCGCTGCGTCCACCAAACCGAGCCGGCCCCACAGTCAGGTGTCGGGCATGTTCCAGCATCACGGTGACGGGTTGGCCGATCGGTAGGGGATCGCCGGCGCGGGCAACCTCGTCGACATCGTCACCGTCCGGCCGCTCCTGCCCCGCGAACGGCATGCCCAACGCGTAGCCGCAGGCCGCAGCGAGCAGGCAGCCGCGTACCCGCAGGCGGGCCCGGTCAGGCGTCATCCACATGTCGATCACACCGCAACCCTATCCTCACGTAAGAGACGAGGTGAAGGAGGTCCGATCGGGCGAACCGTAGCGATCCGGTGCCGATCTGGTGCTCCCGCCGCGTAGCGTGAGGCCGTGACGGGGCCCACGGTGGAGCAGCCCGGGTGAGCGGAACTGCGGCGCGGCTGCGAGCCCGGGCGGCCGACGCCGCACGGGAACGGTGGCAGCGGTTACGTGCCCTGGCGGTCGTCGTGGTGCAGACGTCAGTGGCCGCCGCCGTGTCCTGGGCGGTGGCCAGCCGCGTCATCGGAAACCCCGAGCCGGTCTTCGCCCCGATCTCCGCGGTGATCACGCTGGGAATCTCGACCGGGCAGCGCTACCGACGCGCCGTCGAGCTGGTGTTCGGTGTGGCGTTGGGTATCGCCGTCGGCGATGGACTCATCTGGTTCATCGGCACCGGCGGTTGGCAGATCGGTGTGGCGGTGGCGCTGGCGATGGGCGCGGCCGTGGCCGCGGGCGGCACTGCGGCCGTGGTCGGTCAGTCGGCGGCCTCGGCGGTGCTGATCGCCACCCTCACCCCGCCCACCGAGGGCATCTATTTCTCTCGGGTCGTCGACGCGTTGATCGGTGGCGTCGTCGCCCTGGTGGTGATGGCGGTGTTGCTGCCGGTCAACCCGCTGACCGTGGTGTCCCGGGTCGCCAAGCCCGCGCTCGACGGTCTGTGCGGTGCCGCGCGCGGCCTGCGGGAGCAGGACGACGGCCCGGCCCACGACGCCCTGGTCCTGCTCAGTGAGGGTGAGGACAAGCTCGGCGCGTTCCATGAGATCCTGCCCGAGGGGCAGGAGGCGGCGACGATGGCTCCGCTGCGCTGGCACGCGCGCAACGCCCTGCGCCAGTACCTCGACGCCGCCGAGTACATCGAACGCTCCATCCGTAACGCCCGGGTGCTTGCCCGGAGAACGGTGACGTTGTTGCGCGACGGGGAACCCAGCCCGCCGCAACTGGCGGAGTCGGTGGCGGCCCTGGCGGAGGCGGCCAAGGTCATCCGCCGTGACCTGCGTCGTGGGCGGGCCCCCCAGGAAGCGGTCGATCTGCTGTGCCGGGCGGTACGCGAGGCGAGTGCCGCCTACCGGCAGGGCGTGGGCTTCTCCGGCAACGTCGTGGTCGCCCAGATCCGGGCGATCGCCACGGACCTGCTCGGCACCACCGGCCTGACCCACGACGAGGCCGACCGCGAGGTACGCCGGGCCGGCGGACTTCTGCACGACGGTTGACACCGCAGCCCGTGCTGACCCTTCCGTGAGGGTAGAGTTGTGGTTCAGGCTGGCGGTCCTCCCGCTCGGGCCAGGACGGTGTGGTCGGCAGGCTGCTGTCGCTCACGGTGGTGCCGGCTAGCCTGAACGGCAGTTGACCGGTGGGCGCCCACCGGGTTGCGAGCGCGATCGGGAGGCGGGACGGAAGCGATGGGTGACGGCGCACTGATGCAGATCGGCGAGGTGGCCGAGCGGACCGGGCTGAGCCTGCGCACGATCCGCTACTACGAGGAGGTGGGCCTGATCGTCCCCTCCGCCCGCAGCCAGGGCGGCTTCCGCCTCTACACCGACGCCGACGTGGACCGGCTCCAGGTGGTCAAGCGGATGAAGCCGCTGGAGTTCACGCTGGAACAGATGCGCGACCTGCTGGCCATCATCGACCGACTCTCTGCGGGCGCACGCCTGCCCAAGGCCGAACGCGAGCGACTGCTCGACACCCTCGCGGGTTACCGCGAGGCCGTCCACGAGCGCTGCGCCGCGCTACGGTCACAGCTCGCCACGGCCGAGGAGTTCGCCGCCACCCTGACCGGCCACATGGACACGCTGCAATCGCCCACCGTCTCCCGCCCCACCATCAGCACCTGACCTTCCACCCACCCTGAGCAGACGACTCTAACGTGAGGGTATTGTTCGGGCTGGGATCAAGTGGAAGGAGGTGGGAAAGTGCCGTCGGCGGCAACCATCACCGACGTCGCCGCCGAGGCGGCGCGACGGCGCACGTTCGCGGTGATCTCGCACCCTGATGCCGGCAAGTCCACGATCACCGAGGCGCTCGCGCTGCATGCCCAGGTGATCGGGGAGGCCGGCGCGGTGCACGGCAAGGCCGGCCGTAAGGGCGTGGTCTCCGACTGGATGGCGATGGAGCAGCAGCGCGGCATCTCGATCACCTCCGCCGTCCTCCAGTTCGCCTACCGCGACCTGGTCGTCAACCTGCTCGACACCCCCGGCCACGCCGACTTCTCCGAGGACACCTACCGCGTCCTCACCGCCGTGGACTGCGCCGTCATGCTCCTCGACGCCGCCAAAGGCCTCGAACCGCAGACCCTGAAACTGTTCGAGGTCTGCCGCGCCCGCCGGATCCCCGTCATCACGTTCATCAACAAATGGGACCGCCCCGGCCGCGAAGCCCTCGCTCTGCTCGACGAGATCGAGCAACGGATCAAGCTGCGGCCGACTCCGGTCACCTGGCCGGTCGGTATCGCCGGACAGTTCCACGGCGTCGTTGACCGCCGCACCGGTCAGATGACCGCCTTCCGCCGTACCCCCGGCGGTGCCACCGCGGCCATCGAGGAACAGCTCAGCCCGGAGCAAGCGGCCCGCAAGTACGGGCCGGACTGGCACCGCGCGATGGAGGAACTCGAACTGCTCTCCCTCACCGGGGCCGACCACGACCAGGCGGCCTTCGCCGCCGCCACCAGCACCCCGGTCCTGTTCGGCGCCGCGGTCGCCAACTTCGGCGTACGGCAACTGCTCGACGTCCTCGCCACCCACGCCCCCACACCCGGCCCCCGCCCCGACGCGGCCGGCACCCCGCGACCTGTCGACGCGCCTTTCGCCGGCTTCGTCTTCAAGATCCAAGCCAACATGAACAAGGCCCACCGCGACCAGTTGGCCTTCATCCGGGTCTGCTCCGGGCGGTTCACCCGTGGCATGACCGTCACCCACGCCGCCACCGGTCGCCCCTTCGCCACCAAGTACGCCCAGCAGATGTTCGGCGCCAACCGGGAGACCATCGACGAGGCGTACCCGGGCGACGTGATCGGCCTGGTCAACGCCACCGCCCTCGGCATCGGTGACACCCTGCACGACGGCCCGGCCGTGATGTTCCCGCCGCTGCCGTCCTTCGTCCCCGAGCACTTCGCCGTGCTGCGCGCCGCCGACGCCTCCACCTTCAAACGCTTCCGTCGCGGCGTCGAGCAGCTCGACGCCGAAGGCGTCGTCCAGGTCCTACGCTCCGACCGCCGCGGCGATCAGGCCCCCGTCCTCGCCGCCGTCGGACCGATGCAGTTCGAGGTCGCCGTCGCCCGCCTCGACGCCGAGTTCGGTGTCACCACCCGACTGGAACACCTCCCGTACCAGGTGGCCCGCCGCACCGACCCCGCCAGCGAGGAACGACTACGCGCCGTTCCCGACGCCGAGGTGCTCACCCGGGTCCGCGACGGTGCCCTGCTCGCCCTGTTCACCAGCGGCTGGCGCATGCGGTCCATCGGCGACGGCCGCCCTGGCCTCACCCTGGACTCCCTACCCGCCGCCGAATAGTCCCTCATCCCGCCCACTCCTCGCCCGTCGGCGACACTTAACTCTTACGTTAGAGTGGTTTACCGCCAGGAACTTGAACCGGAGAGCGCCTTGACCGACGTGCAGACACGAGACGAAGAAGCAGAGCGTCAGCATCTGGCCGAAACGGTGCGTCTGCTGGCAACGGAACTGGAACGGGTCATCGATACCATCGACAACTCGGCCAGTGCCATCCAGGGGCACAAGGAGCACATGTGGGCGCACTGGCGTGACATGGACGGTGTCGAGAAGGCCAACGTCCGCGTTGAGGTCAACACGTCAGTCGCTCTGGCCGAGCACGCGGTGATGGTGAAGAAGCGGATCCAGCGGCTGCTGAATTCGCCCTACTTCGGCCGGGTCGACTTCCGTGCGATCGGCGAGGCGGACGCCCGGGCCCACTACATCGGCGTTCACAGCTTCTCCGATCCCAAGACACGGGAGATCGTGGTACACGACTGGCGTGCTCCTGTCTCCAGCCTCTACTACGACTTCGAGTCGGGGAAGGCATCCTTCGAGACTCCCCAGGGCGTGACCGACGGGGAGATCACCGCGAAGCGCCAGTACAAGATCCAGGACGGTCGCCTGGAGTACATGTTCGAAAGCGCGCTCAACATCGGCGACGACGTGCTGCAGCGGGAGCTGAGCCAGTCGGCCGATGACAAGATGAAGAACATCGTGGCGACGATCCAGCGGGAACAGAACGCGGTGATTCGCAACGAGACGGCGCAGGTGCTGATCCTGCAAGGTGTGGCGGGCTCTGGCAAGACCTCGATCGCCCTGCACCGGGTGGCGTTTCTGCTCTACCGGTTCAAGGACACCCTGTCGTCTGACAACGTGATGATCCTCTCGCCGAACAAGGTCTTCGGCGACTACATCGCCAACGTGCTGCCCGAGTTGGGCGAGGAGCAGATCGCGGAAATCGACTTCAACACGATCGCCGCGAGGTTCCTGGCCAAAATCACGGAATTCGAGACCTTCAGCGAGCAGGTGGCGAAACTGCTCGACCACGTCGACGAAGCGGCGGCCGAGCGCATGCGCTACAAGGCCACGCCAGAATTCGTCACCACTCTGGACGCATGGATCACCGCGCGACCGGACGAAGACTTCGTACCGGTCGAGGTCATGCACAAGAACCGACGACTCGCCGCAAGGTGGGTCGCGGCCACCTTCAACGAATCGCCGACCCTGCCGATCTTCACCCGACTCGACCTCCTGGCCAACACCGCTGTCCACCTACTCAAGCAGCAGGTACTGGACAGCGGTGGCAAGTGGACAGCCGGCGACACCTCCAGTGTCCGCAAGCAGATCCTGTCCATGTTCCCCTACAAGGACGCGCTCGCCATGTACAAGGCCTTCTACTCCGACCCCGCCCGCCGCGGCCTGTTCAAGCCGCTCGGTCGGAAGAAGATCGAGTACGCCGACGTGTTCCCGCTGATCTACACCATGATCAGAACGGCTCGCCAGGAAAGCTACGGCCACATCCGGCACCTGCTCATCGACGAGATGCAGGACTACACGCCCATCCAGTACGCCGTGGTACGCGAGGTGTTCCCCTGCCGGATGACGATCCTGGGCGACTCCAACCAGTCGGTCAACCCGTTCAGCTCCTCCACACCCTCGACGATCCACAGCATCTTCCCGGCAGCCGACCGTCTGGAGCTACGCAAGAGCTACCGATCCACCACAGAGATCACGGAATTCGCCCAACGCATCTCAAGGAACGACAAGACCATCCCGATCGAGCGCCACGGCCAACCACCCCAGCTCGTGGCCTGCGCCGACCAGCACGACCAGCAGGCGCAGATCCTGGCCCTCATCGAGCAGCACCAACACAGCGAACACCGCTCACTCGGCATCATCTGCAAGACCACCGCCCAAGCGCAAGCGCTCCACCGCGTCCTGTCCGAAGCCGGCGTCGAGCTGACGTTCCTCGACTACGACAGCACCGAATTCGCCGGCGGCATCATCATCACCACAGCACACATCTCCAAAGGCCTGGAATTCGACACCGTGATCGTCCCGCACGTCACCGACACGAACTACGCCAACGAGATGGACAGATGCATGCTCTACATCGCCTGCACCAGAGCCATGCACGAGCTGCACCTCACCCACCACGGGCCCGTCACACGCTTCCTGACATTCGCCGTCGAACCCGAGAGCGATCCCACCGAAACCTTATACACAAGCACTTCTGCCGCCGGCGCCGATGTGGGCTGATCCGACGGCGAGTAGCGCCGCCCTGCCGTATTACGGGCGGCGGCCCGGACGGGGTGAGACGAAGCCTCCCACATTGAGTGTGGTGACGTCGGTGGTCACACCCCGGCTCGCCGTTACGAGGGTCGGCTTCGGCTGCCCACGCCACCTCAGCCCTTCCCGATCGGACATCTCGCCCCCACCACGCCATCAGATCAGCCGTGCCGCAATCAGATGCACGGGCACATGATCGTCACCTCCAACCATCCGTCTCCAGCCGGCCGTGCCGCCCTGCCCACGCCACGGCGTCGACCCAGCTGAGCACCGACCGCGACACCTCCGCAGCTCGCCGACGTGCGCGGCGAGCAGCGGTAGCTCTTCCTATGGGTGCCGTTTGTTCTGCCGTTCGCGGTTGACGTCGGCTTCCATCGGTCGCCGTCGGTTACCGACCAGTCAACCGGTCGACCACTCCCGGGACCGCCTCGCCGGCCGGAAAGGCGTCGTCGAGCAGCGCCACTCCGTCCTGCGGATGTGCGCGCTTCAGCAGGGCTGAGCGGTCACGCCGCTTCTCGGCGCGGTCGACGCCCATGGCCTGGTTGCGGTGCTCCTCCAGCGCCGGGTCACACTGCCCGTCCCGGTTGAACGACCACATCAGCATGGGCTCGCCCAGCGGCAGAGGGTCTCCCGGGCCAGCGTCCAGGCGCCCGGTGTGCCAGGTGTGCCACGTCTTGCCGTAGCTGTTCATCAGCATCGCCATCAGCGCCCGCTCCGCCGCCTCGGGCAGCCCGGGAGCGATCAGCGAACCGCCGAGCACCTCGTAGTTGTGCGGGTGCCAGTAGCGTCGCTCGTCCTCGGGCAGCGTCTCGTACAGCCGCTCCGAGAGGATGTACTCGATACCGATCAGGTTCGCCTCCGAGGTGTTGCCGTCGAACAGCACGCACTGCAGGAAGTCGTCGTTGACCTGCCGGCAGTAGTGGTGCGCCTCCATCTGCATCGACGGGTCGTCCTTGGCCGGGTGAAACCCGACCACGTACGCGTCGAAGCCCTTGAGTGGGGCGTTGTCCTGCAACGCCTTGGAACCGAGAGACAGGCCCTGGTGCCACAGGCTGGTCGACTGCCCCGGTGGCTGTAGCGGGCTCGCACGCCGATTCATCTGCGCCTCCTCTACTGCTCGTCGGCGGCGGCCTCGGTACGGCCGTCCCGGATGGCGGTCGGTTCCAGGTGCTCATCAGGCTGTGGAGCCTGGGCTACGGTGTGGTGCGGATCGCCGTCCGGGGAGAACAGGACCCGGTCGGTCTTCGGGGTCTTCTCCCGGCTCTCGTCCGGTTCGGTCATGGCGCTGTCCCTTCGGCGGAGCTTCCTCAACGCTATGCCCGAGGTCCGCCGCACGAATCCCAATCGCGCCAACCCACCGCCACCGCACCGACGTTTCCGAGACTCCGTCGTCGACGCCTGCCCACCGTGGACGCGACAGACAGGTCTGGATACCGGTTCCCAGAACGGTGGCCGGCGCGCACCGGGCGCAACGACGCGACAGCCGCCTGACGACGTCGGCGTCCGGACAGATCGCGCGGGTGCATGCGGCTGGCCCGATCAGGACGCCGATGCTCCTGGTAGCTTGATCGACGCGGGCTTGGGCCACGTCTCGGACCGTGCGATGGGAGTTGTGCCCCGCCGGGGTATCCCACCGGTCGGCGGTCCGCGCCGTGCTCAGGTTTTGGGCGTCCGGGCGGCCCGGTCGACGAGGGCTTGGGCCACGTCGCGGACCTTGCGGTTGGAGTCCTGCGACACCTTGGCGAGGATGTCGAAAGCCTCGGTGGCGGTGCAGCGATGCTCGGCCATGAGGATGCCCTTGGCCTGCTCGATGACCGCGCGACTGGCCATCGCCTCCTGCATCTGCCGGGCGAGGGTGGCGGTGCTGTCGTAGAGGTGCGCGTTGGCCAGGGCGACGGCGGCGTACGCGGCGAAGGTCTGCAGCACGCCGATCATGTCGTCGTCGACGGCGTGCGGGGTGCTGGCGTAGACGTTGAGTGCGCCGACGACCGCCTCCTGGATGGGCAGACCGATCGACACGGAGCGGCCCAAGCCGGCCTGTTTCCCTTGTCGGGCCCAATCCGGCCACCGGTCGTCGGCGGCGAGGTCGGGTACGGGGATGACGTCGCCACTGGCCGAGGCCTCAAGGCAGGGGCCGCGGCCTTGCGCGTACTGCCGCTCGTCCATATCTCGGGCCAGGTCGTCGGTGAACGCCGCGGTGTGTCCCGTGCCGCGCGCACGAGCGTCACCGAGACTTCCACCGGGGCGTTCAGGGCACGTTTGGCCAGTTCGGCGACGCGTTGCAGGACGTCGTCGAGGCCGGTCTCGCCGAGCTTGATGCGGCCTAGTTCGGCGAAGGCGTCGGCGGGGTCCGTCAGTTGGTGAGTCATGGTGCCAGGTCCTCACGATCGGCACGCCGGCACGCCATCATGAGGGAGGAACGAGGGCGCGCGCGGATGGCAGCCCACACGTCGCGGGCTGCTGCACGGACCCACCGGTGGCAGAGCCGGGACCAACGCCGGATGGTCGACGCCGATTCGCCACACCCGGACACGGCGGGTGGTGGCTACAGGCCCCTGACTATACTCCGCTCCCTTCGCGCCGGCGCGTCTCCACCACTCCGCGCGGAGTACAACGTCCGCGCTCGCGGCACTCTGCCGACTGCTGGCGCACGATCAGACCAGTCATGGACCGCCCGGGCCTGCGGCCTGTCGCCCGGGTCGGGAGCACCGTCGTTGGCGGAGGCAGGCCCAGGGCTCCTGCGGACGAAGGCTGATCCCCTCTGCCGGACGCCGCGGCACCGACGTTTGGGCGGGCGCACTTCTTGACCCGACTACCTGCGTACCCCCCGGGAGCTGGGCGCACACCTGACCGCCGTCGTGGGTCGCCGCCGGCAGGATCGAGTAGAGCGTTGGCATGGTCGGCCGGGGCGGGGGTAGGTGGACATGCGCCCGAGACAAGGTTGAGGTGGGACATGGCGGGATCGTGGTTGCTGGGCCCGGACGCCGGCGCTCAGGACAAGCCGCCGACGGCGGTGCTGGTGGCGGTACGCGACGGCGACGGCGCGGCCGACAGCGGACCGGGCTCGCCGACCTCGCTGACCGAGCTACGCCGGCTCGCTGCCACCGACGGTCTGACCGTCGCTGACGAGATGGTGCAGAGCCGACCCCACCCTGACCCGGCCACCTACGTCGGCTCCGGCAAGGTCGACGAACTGGCGGCGCTTGCCGAACGGGCCCACGCCGACCTGGTGATCGCCGACGGCGAACTCACCCCCGGCCAGGTCCGTAACCTGGAGAAGCGGATCGGGGTGCGGGTGGTCGACCGCACCGCGTTGATCCTTGACATCTTCGCCGAACACGCCCGCACCAGCGAGGGCCGGGACCAGGTGGAGCTGGCGCAGATCGCCTACCAGTTGCCCCGCCTACGCGGCGGTGGCCGGGCGATGTCGCGGGTCGGCGGTGGCCGGACGGCCGGCGGCGCCGGCATGGGCGTGCGGGGTCCTGGTGAGATGCGGTTGGAGACCCAACGCCGCACGCTGCGGCAGCGAGCGACACGCTTGCGCCGCAACGCCTCCGAACTCGCCCGGCGCCGTGAGCGCACCCGCAACCGGCGGGCCCGCAACCAGGTGCCTTCGGTGTCGATCACCGGCTACACCAATGCCGGCAAGTCGGCGCTGCTCAACCGGCTGACCGGTGCCGACGCACAAGTGCAGGACGTACTGTTCGCCACCCTGGACCCGACCGTCCGCAGGATCAGCACCGGTGAGCTGACCTACACCGTCACCGACACGGTCGGCTTCGTACGGCACCTGCCGCACCAGCTCGTCGACGCGTTCCGCTCGACGCTGGAGGAGGTCACCCGCAGCGACCTCGCCCTGCACGTGGTCGACGCCTCCGCCCCCGACGCGCTGGACCAGATCACCACCGTGCACGGCGTGTTGCACGAGATCGGCGCGAGCGACGTACCCGAGCTCCTGGTTCTCAACAAAGTTGACGTAGCGCCGCCGGGGTCGGTCGACGCGCTCTGCCGGGTTCATCCCGACGCCGTCCCGGTCTCGGCGCGCACCGGTGCCGGCATCGACCACCTTCGCGTTGAGCTCGCACGGCGGCTGGGTCACCACTGACCCGAGGCGTCCGGTTTCGCATCGGCCTGGTGGGGGATATCAGAGGCACCGTCTTCGATGGAGGTAACGATGGTCAACCGGTCCCGCTCGGGCAGCACGACCGCAGCCAAACACCCCGTCCGTACCGCCGCCCAGGTCGTCGGTGTGGTCTTCGTGCTGGTCGGCGTCCTCGGGTTCATCCCTGGCATCACCAGCAACTACGACACCATGCAGTTCGCCGGGCACGAGTCCGAGGCCAAACTGCTCGGACTGTTCCAGGTCTCGATCCTGCACAACCTCGTCCACCTCGGCTTCGGCGTCGCCGGACTCGCGCTGGCCCGCACCGTTGCCGGTGCCCGTACTTATCTCGTCGCCGGCGGTGCCGTCTACCTCGTGCTCTGGCTCTACGGACTGGTCATCGACCACCAGAGCGGAGCCAACTTCGTACCGCTCAACAACGCCGACAACTGGCTGCACCTGTTCCTCGGCCTCGGCATGATCGCCCTCGGGCTCGCGCTGAGCCGTGGCCGCGCCGAACGTCGCTGATTCTCGGACACGCCCATCCCGCATCATCGGAGCCCGCCCATCGGTCGGCAGCT
Organism: Micromonospora sp. NPDC000442; assembly: GCF_042898635.1. NCBI lineage: Bacteria > Bacillati > Actinomycetota > Actinomycetes > Micromonosporales > Micromonosporaceae > Micromonospora > Micromonospora sp. NPDC000442. Next base: position 25,072 of record NZ_JBIAYZ010000032.1, read on the forward strand.
GGAGAAGTCGGTCGGCTCGAATCTGTAGCCGAGACGATGCCATCTGATGCCGGCGCCACGCCGCGACCACGTCGTCGTGCGCGTGGCGCCGGTCCCACTGGGCCGACGGTGGCTGTGCGAATTCGGCGGTGTGTGGATAGCTCCCGGGCCAAGATCCATCCGGACCGGGTCCTGCCCAACCTGCCCACTGCCGTCACCTATGGCTTGGCGGCGTTGGCGACCAAGGCCTCTGCCACCTCGCGCAGCTTGCGATTGGTGTCTTGGGAGATCTTCGCCAACAGCGTGAACGCCTCGTCGGCCGAGCACCGCCGCTCACCCATGATGATGCCCTTGGCCTGCTCTATCACGGCCCGGCTGCGCATCGCCTCCTGCATCTGCCGGGCCAGTACGGCGGTGCTGTCGTAGAGGTGCGCGTTGGCCAGCGCGACGGCGGCATAGGCGGCGAACTGCTCCGCCAACTCGATTGCCGAGTGTCGAAGGCATGCGTCGAGGTGGCGTACAGATTGAGCGCCCCGGTGACCGCCTCCTGGATGGGCAGCCCGATCGACAGCGAGCTGCCGATTCCCGCCGTCCGTGCCCGCGCCGCCCACTCCGGCCCCACCGCTGTTCGTCGGACAGGTCGGGAAGGGACACGCTGACGGCGCTTACCGCGGCGTCGAGGCATGGGCCGTCGTCACGCGGGTACTGCCATTCGTCGAGTTGACGGGCCAGGTCGCTGGTGTAGGCGATGGCCCGGTTCGCGCCGGACTGGATCAGTGCGACCGAGACATGCCTGCTGCCTGGGACAGTTCGGTTGGCCAGCTCGGCCACGCGTGTGACCACATCGCTGAGCTCGACCTCGTCGAGCCGGATCCGGCCCAGTTCGGCGAGGGCTGCGCCGGGCTCCGTCCGTGGGGCGTCCATGCGTGGGTCCTGTCGGGTGGGGTCGGCGAAATGTGTCGCTGCACCAACGTACCCAGGGTTGGCGGGCTGGACAGCGACCTGATGTGCGATACCCACCCGATGGGCGTATCTTGGGTCCGGGTCAAGACACGTGCCCTCCCGCGCTCCCGGTGATGACGGCCGGGGAGCGTCGTCGAACCGCAAGGTGGGAGCGTCATGTCACAGGAATTGCCCAGTGTCGGCTGTCACCACGTCCTGACCGCCGCCGGAACGTCCCGGCCGGACGAGCCGATCATGTGGCTGAGCTGCGAGGTCAGCAGAGACATCACCCAGGTTGCCGTGGCCGGTGAGATCGACCTGAGTAACGCTCATCTCCTGGCGGAGCTAGTGGAGAATGTCGTCGCGGCGAAGGCTCCGCTCGTGGCAGTGGATCTTTCGGCCGTCACCTTCTTCGGCGCGTACGGCACCGACGCACTGCTACGAGCGCGTCGGCAACTGACCGAACGCGGCGCACGGTTGACGCTCTGCCATCTCTCGCCGGCGGTCCGTCGCGTCCTCGACGTGACAGGCACGCTCACCGAGTTCGAGGTGGTCGAACGGACGTCGACCAGTCCCGCCAGCAGAGGGCCGGCACGTCGCGTCATTCCGGTCGGTACCGGGTCGTAAAGTTGTCCGTTACTGGCGTCCCGGTCGGGCGTCAGGAACGAGCGTCAATAAGCGGCGCCGGTCCCGATCCGACGGATCGGGCATCGGTCCGCGACTGCGGGCCGTCCCGCCACCCGCCGTTCCACCCCTAGGTCGACGGCGCTTCGTACAAGAACGTCACACCTCATGCCGCAGGCCCACCCCGACCTCGCCGTAGCCTTGATCAGACTCGGGCGGATCAAGTACGACGAGGTCGACCTCGACGTGGTGTTGTCAACCATCGCTCAGGTCGCCAAGGATACGGTCCCCGGCACCGCCGAGGCCTCGGCACCCTGGTCCAGGGTGTCGAGGCGTACACCGCCGCGTACACGGGTGGTCTGGCGTTGACGCTGGACCAGTGGCAGTACGAGCATGGTCGCGGCCCGTGCCTGGACGCCGCGACCACCGGTGCCGTCATGTCGGTCCCTGACATGACAGCGGAGAGCCGCTGGCCGGAGTGGGCGGGTCGCGCCCGTGAGGCGGGGGCCGTCAGTTCCCTGTCGATCGGCCTGCCCATCCAGGAGGCGATGGTAGGCGCGCTCAACATCTACGGCGCAGCACCGGGTGTTTTCGACGACCACGTCGAACTCGCCCAGACGCTGGCCGGATACGCCGCCATCGCGCTGGCCAACGTCCACCTCTACGAAAGCACCGCCACCCTGGCTCAGCAGATGCAGGAGGCATTGCAGAGCCGGGCGGTGATCGAGCAGGCCAAGGGCATCATCATGGGGCAGCGCCGGTGTTCGGCCGAGGAGGCGTTCGCGATCCTGGCCCGGGTGTCGCAGGATTCCAACCGAAAGCTGCGGCAGGTCGCCGAGTCACTGGTTGACCGGGCGGTGAACGGCGGCCGTGACTGGGCCAAAGTCGCACCGCCTGACCGGTTGCCTTGACCACATGTAGGGGCACACTGTGCGGCGCAACGGTGCCGCTCGTTTGACAGGCCCGTGCCCGTGATGCGTCCTGGGAGTGATCGTTACGTCCGTGGGTAGATGGTCGATGTCGGACTGCTGCGGTGCGGGAGGTGCGATGGTCGGGCGTAGAACCTTCCGGGACGCCGTGGTGGTGATCACGGGGGCGTCGAGCGGAATCGGGCGGGCGACCGCGTTGGCGTTCGCTGCCGAAGGGGCCAGGTTGGTACTTGCCTCGCGAAGCCAAGAGGCGCTTGGGGGAGTGGAACACGACTGCCTTGCGCGCGGTGGGCAGGTGCTGGTGGTGCCGACCGACATCGCTGATCCTGAGGCGGTGGAGCGGTTGGTCCGGCTGGCGGTGCAGCGGTTTGGGCAGATCGACGTCTGGGTCGAAGCGGCGGCGGTCGGCATTGCCGGACCGCTGGGCTCTGAAGCGGTGGATGAGATTCGTCGGCTGGTCGACACCAACGTGTTCGGGACCGTGCTGTGCGCCCGTGCCGCGCTGGCTCGGTTTCAATCTCAGGGCAGCGGGGTGCTCGTGCTCGTCGGGTCGTTGCTGTCACTGTTCCCAAACCCGCTGGTCCCGCTCTACTCCATGACCAAGTTTGCCATCAGGGGGCTGGCCTTGAATCTTCGGCAGCAGGTCGCCGGTCATCCCCGGATACGGGTCGGTCTTGTGTTGCCCGGGCCGGTCGACACGCCGTTCTTCGAGCGGGCCGCCAACCATTCGGGTCGTCAACTGCGCGCTATCCCGCCTGCCTCCGCACCGGAGCGTCTCGCCGCCACGATCCTTGCGTGTGCCCGTCGCCCACGCAGGCAGGTCACAACGGGTGTGGTGTCACACCTGGCGCTGGCTGCCCATCGACTGGCACCGCGTGCCGCCGAGTCGTTAGTTGCCCGATGGAGTGCAGCGTTCTTGACCAAGTCGGCCGCAGCTGCGCCCCGGTCGGGATCGCTGTTCGATCCGCCATCGACCGGGGCGGTGCACGGCGGGTACCGCCGCAGCCGGATCCGCCGCCGGATCGGCGAGTGGCTGGGGGCCGCCCAAGCGAACCCGGGCGGGCCGAGCCCACGTTGACCGTCACGTCGTCCCGGTGACCGGCCGGAGGACGGTGCCGGCGCTCTCGGGCTGGTCCGTGAGCAGGGCCGTCCCGTCCTCGCTGACCGACCAGCTTCGGTAGGCCAGACCTGCGTGAGACGTTGGCGTGAAGGCACATCGCTCGTAGCGAGGTGGTCGGGGGATCCTGGGTAGCAGATCAGGCCCGGCGACGGGCGTCACGCCTGGTTGACCGGCTGCCTGGAGAGGGTGCGGGTAGAGGCCGACCGTTTTCTGCCTGCATCAGGCGTCACCGGGCGTCACCGAAGCGGACTGCATGTGGTGACCTCCACCTTCGCGAGAACATTCGGCATTACCCACTACCCACCTGGCGGTGTTGGGCACGGGATGTTGCTGGTCCACGGCGACGGCCGTTGGCACCGTCCCCGGCTCGGCAGATGCTGCCGGCGGCCGGTGGCGAACAGGTCTGGGACTGGCCGTTCGTGGGAGCTGGTTCATCGGCGGCGGTTCAGCGGATCTCAGCTGACTTGGGTGGTTCACTGCCAAGAGGATCCGATTCGGATGGTTCTTCGCCCAGACTTCGGGTAGGAGCAGCTACACCCCCACCGATTTGGAGAACTTGATGTTCAATCCACTGGACCACAAGGGCATCCCCTTGGAGAGTCAGATCCGCAATTGGCGCGAACTCGACGTTGAGCCGATCGATCCTGAGGCGGTCGATCCATACACCCGGTGCCGGATCATCACGATGAACGGCATCGAGGTCGAGGCGATCAACTTCCAGCATCAGTTCGCCCGCAACTGCCCGGATCAGGAGGTCCGTCGGCGGTTGGCCTACGTGCGGTACGTGGAGAGCCAGCAGCAGCGGGTGGTGAACTGGCTGCTCCCCGGGGTGGCGAGTGTGCTGGAGACGACGCTCGGTTACGAACAGGTGGCCGTCGATCTCACCGCCTGGGTTGCCCGGCACGAGCCTGACCCGTACCTCAAGCAGGCGTACGAGTTCGGGGTGCTGGAGGACTTCGATCACCTGTACCGCTACGCCAACCTGTACGAGATGGTGGAGCGGCGTAAGGCCGAGAAGATCGTGGACGGACTCACCGAGGTCATGCCCGGGCGGCCCACCGTACAGGAGCACCGACATCCGTTCGACGAGGTGCGTACCCCGTACGACCGCAACTCGGTGGACCCGCGCTCCAAGCTGAACGCGTTGACGATCCTCTCTGCCGAACAGCAGGTGATGTTCTATTACATGAACGTCGGCCCGCAGTACATGGAGCCGATCGCGCGCCAGCTCTACCAGGAGATCAGCCTGATCGAGCAGGAGCACGTCACCCACTACGAGTCGCTGCTGGATCCGGGTGAGAACTGGTGGGAGCGGCTGCTCACCCACGAGTACAACGAGTGCTGGTTGTACTACTCCTTCCTGCAGCAGGAGAGCGACCCGAAGGTCAAGGCCGTCTGGGAGCTGCACCTGCAGATGGAACTGGCCCATCTGCAGCAGGCCGCCGACCTACTGCGCCGGCACGACGGCCGCGAGCCCGAAGAAATCGTCGGCAGCGCCGGTCTGCCCGAGCCGCTGACCTTCGAGCCGAACAAGGAGTACCTGCGGCACCTGCTGGCGGAGACAGTCGACATGACCAAGCTCGGCGAGGGCTACGTCAGCGAGGCGCACGAGCGCTTCGAGTGGATGCAGCAGCAGCTGCACGACGGTCAGCAGCCACCCAGCGAACAGGTCATCGACATGCACCGCGAGCGCTTCGGCGACGAGTACCGCATCGAGACCGAAGGACCGCACCCGGTGCAGCGCCTGCGCGCCCAGGGAGGCAGCCATGCCTGACACCGACGCCCCGGCCACCCCCGGACCGCAGGAGGACGTGGTCGACCTGCTGCTGGCCCAGCACGCCCGCATCGAGCAGCTTTTCCTCCTGGTCATCGGCGGCACCGGTGACACCCGGCGGGACGCCTTCGACGACCTGGTCAAACTGTTGGCCGCGCACGAGACCGCTGAGGAGGAGGTCGTTCACCCGCTCGCCCGCTCTCTGCCCGGTGGGGGCGGCGACGCGATGGTCGACGAGCGCCTCGACGAGGAACGACAGGCCAAGGAGACTCTTCAGACCCTGATCGCCGCCGGCGTCGACGCCGACGGCTTCGACACCGGCATCATCCTGCTCCGCGACGCCGTACTCGCCCACGCCCGCCACGAGGAACGCTACGAGTTCCCCCTGCTGCGCCAACATGTCCCGGCTGACCGGCTGCGTGCCCTGGCCGCCGCCGTCCGCGTCGCAGAGGCCAGCGCACCGACCCGACCGCACCCCAGCGCCCAGACGGCCAAGGGGAACCTGGCCGCCGGGCCTGTTCTGGCGGTCATTGATCGGGTCCGCGACGCGATCCGGAAGCCTTCAGAAAGGTGACAGGTTCGAGCTCGGCAGGAGTCAAACAACATCCGGCGTCACCGGGGCTCCTTGGTCGACCAGGTGTCCGGATGTCACTTCGATGTTCAGGGAATCGTGCCGATGAGGCCCGCCAGAGCTTGATCTAGGAGGCGACTCGATGCGAGCAATGGTCTATCGCGGGCCGTACCGAATCCGGGTGGAGGAGAAGGACCGCCCACCGATCGAACATCCCAACGATGCGATCGTGCGGGTGACGCGAGCGGCGATCTGCGGGTCGGACCTGCACCTCTACCACGGGATGATGCCCGACACCCGAGTCGGGATGACCTTCGGCCACGAGTTCATCGGTGCGATCGACGAGGTGGGCCCGTCGGTGCGGAACGTGAAGCCGAACGACCGGGTGATGGTCCCCTTCAACGTCTTCTGCGGGTCGTGCTTTTACTGCGCCCGGGGGCTGTTCAGCAACTGCCACAACGTCAACCCCAACGCCACGGCGGTGGGCGGCATCTACGGCTACTCCCACACCTGCGGCGGCTACGACGGCGGCCAGGCCGAGTACGTCCGGGTACCCTTCGCCGACGTCGGCCCGAGCATCATTCCCGAGTGGCTGGACGACGACGACGCCGTCCTGCTGACCGACGCACTCGCCACCGGATACTTCGGGGCACAGCTCGGCGAGATCGTCGAAGGTGACGTCGTGGTGGTCTTCGGCGCCGGGCCGGTGGGGCTGTACGCCGCGAAGTCGGCCTGGCTCATGGGCGCCGGTCGGGTCATCGTCGTCGACCACCTCGACTACCGGCTGGCCAAGGCGGCCTCGTTCGCCCATGCCGAGACCTGCAACTTCGCCGAGTACGACGACATCGTCGTCCAGCTCAAGAAGATCACCGACCACCTCGGTGCCGACGATGTGTTCCAGCGGGATCCGGTGCGCCGGGACGGGTCTCAGTCCGACCTTGATCACGCTGCGCCGGCTGGCGGTCCAGAAGGGTACGGCCGCTACCTGGAGGTTGTGGAGACGCTGCGCTCGCGCACGTCGGTCATGACGAACCGGCTGCGGGGCAGCGTGGGTATGCGGCGCAGCGAGATGGTGAGGTCCTGCTCGGGCACCGTGTAGTCCAGTCGCGCCAACCAGCCGGTGAAGGCCGACAGCAGGGCCACGGTGACATCCTCGCCCGGGCGTCGGTGCCCAGTGGTCGGGTCGGCCCCGCCCTGTGGGATGAGGGCGTAGGGGTCGGGCGAGCGCCCGACAAAGCGCTGTGGGTCGAACCGGTACGGGTCCGGCCACAGCCCCGGGTCGTGGTTCTGGCCGTGGATGTCGAGCAGGACCAGTGAACCGGCGGGAACGTGCTGGCCCTGCCAGGTCAGGTCGCTGACCGCCCGGCCACCAACGAACGGCGCGAACGGGTAGAAGCGGCGGACCTAGTGGGCGAACGCGGTCGCGTAGCCGGCGCGTAGGCGGTCGCGCTGCTCGGGCCAGCGGTGCAGGGCGTGCGCCGTGAACGCGACGAACCAGGACACCGCGACGGTGGGACGGATGATGTTGAGCAACTCCACCGCGGCGAGCTTGCCGTCCATGAGTTGCCCGTCGCGGTGGCGGTGTCCGGTGATCTCGTCGAGTGCGGACCCGGCGGGCGCGGTGACGGCACCGGCGCGGACCTGCTCGACCAGTGCGGTCAGCCAGTCCTCCCGCCGCCTGCGGGCGCGCCGCGCCCGCCAGTGTCGCGGCCCGAGGGTGGCGAAACCGTCGACCATGGCGGTCAGGTCGCGGGCCACGGGTGCCACTCCGGCGTCGTCCAGGTCGATGCCGGCCCAGCCGCAGACCCCCTTGGTGATCACGCGGCTCGCCTCGTCGAAGAGCACCATCTGTCGCCCGTCGCCGCTCATTGCGAGTGCGTCGTCCCAGGCCGCGGCCACCTGTTCGACCAGCGCGGCGACGCCGCAGGGGTCGGTGAGCAGGGACAGGAACATCGCCTTGCGGTGGCGGTGGTCCGCGCCGTCGAGCGTGTGCACGGCCCGGTGGCCGAACAAAGTTCCCTGGACCGGCTCCGGAACGGCCGTGTGTCGACGCACGTGCCGCTCGTCGTAGAAGAACTGCACCGCATCAGGCCCGCGCAGCACGAGCGCCCGCTGGCCCATCACCCGGGTCTGCACGGTGGATCCGCCTACCCGCCGCAGCAGCGCCGGCAGCCAGGCGTAGCCGTCGAGCATCAACCCGAGGGGTGTCGTCCAGGTATGGTGGGCGCGGGTCCGTCATGGGCAGGCAGTGCCCGCTGCACCCGCCACGAAACCTGCCCGAGCGTGCTGCGGACGTATCGTCGTCGCTGTCCCGCCCTCTGTCGTCCGAAGGGCCGCGTCTTGTCCGGGAACGAAGCTGGTGGCTCCCCCGACGGCCCCATCAAGCGCGGGCTGAGAAGCACCGTCGGCAGGGAGAGCACGACCTTCGGCTTCTCCATCCTGGTCACGGCCAACTTCGGACTGCTGAACGCGATGGAAGGCTCGCCGGGTATTGCACACATCTTCCTCTTCGCCATCGGTGCGGTGCTGTCGTTCACCCTGCTCGAAGGGCTTCTCTCCTGCGGTTTCCGCAGGCCGATGCCGCAACACCACACCCATGTTCAAGCGGTGGGCACGAGCATGAACATCCTCTCCGTGGTCGGCGGTCTCGGCTGCGCCTGGCTGGCCGCGACGTGGATCGCCCACTCTGTTGTTTGGTCGGTGGCGCCGTTTCTTGCCGCTGTCGTCTACTTGGTCTTCGAAAGCCTCGAGACCGCACTCGGCGAACGACTACTCAAGGCGGCCGAAGATCCCGAGGCCGACGACGTATCTCCCTGAGGTCCCGACAGCGCACGCAGTGACAACCCTCGGACGGCTCGGCTGGCTGTCTTCTCGCCCATCCGCCCTTGCCGAGGACGTAGAGCGACGTACCGTCGGGGCAACGTGGCCGCCACGATCCGGGGGCGCAGGGCCTGTGCGTCGCCCGCGGCCAGCGTCAGGAGGATGGGCTCAGGTGCCAGGTGAGGTGACGTTCACCGCGTCCGGCGTGCGGCCGTACCCGGTGGCCGGGGCACCGTTGCTCTGTGACGCGCGGGAACACGGCATGACCGGCGACGGTACGACCAACGACCAGCCGGCGCTGGCCGCGTTGGTTGACCGCCTCGGAGACGCGTTCGCCGCCGACGGACGGGCGCGGGTGATCCACTGCCCACCGGGTGTATACGCCATCCGGGATGCCGGCACGGTCTGGCGCCGCCACCGGCTTCGGTTGCGACTTCCTGCAGGATTGCCTGGTCGAGGCGGTCCGGGTGCTCGATTGCGGCCGGCTGGACAACGGACTGGAGATGGGCGGGGCGGGCATCGGCATCGGCATCGGCGGTTGGGGGCCGATGGAACGGCTGACCATCGCCAACTGTGTTGCGGTCGGCAACGCCACCAACGGCATCTTCCTGGAGATGCAACATGCCGACCGGCCGCAGCCGAGGGGCATCAGGATCGTCGGTTGCCACGCCGAGGCCAACCGTTTCGGCATCTCCGACTGGGGTGCCGACGGGCTCGTGGTGACCGGCTGCACGATGACCGGGAATCTGGAGGCGGGCTTCCAGGTCTCGGCGAAGGGCACCACCGGCATCCCCGGCAAGGGCGGCATGCTCACCGACTGCGTACTGGACGGCAATCTGCGGGATGGGATGAACATCGGCAACACCGCCGGCCCCTACACGGTGCGCGGCAACCGGATCACCGGCAACGGCCGTTACGGCTACCACCACCAGGACCTCGGCGACGGGGACCAAACGTCGGCGGTCGGAGCCGCGGCCGGGGAGGTCGTCATCGAGAGCAACGACGTCTGGGGCAACAGCCTCGACGGCATCCGATTCGACCGGCCACTGCGCGACGCGGTCATCATCAACAACCGGATCCGCAACAACGGCCGCCAGTGCGCCCCTGCCGCCTCCGGGTGTGGCGAGTCCGTCCGCTACACGGAGAACCTTCTCGTCGACCAGCACGCGACCTGGCCGGCCGACGGTCACCGAGGCAAGGTGCTGCGCGTCGGCAAACGGTACGCCGTGGTGGCTGCCAACGACGCCACCACCCTCGTTCTCGCCCCGATCCGACCCGGTATCACCAGCGCCTGGAGCGCCGACACGCCCCCACCCGGAACCGCGTACGAGTTGCCGGCTGCTCCGGACAGCCGTGCGGGAATCACCGTCAACGCCACCACCGACTCGGTCACCATCCGGGGCAACCTGATCCGCGACAGTGGCTCGGGCACCCAGACCCACGGGATCTGGATCACTGACCGCGGCAGTTGCGTCAACTGCCGCGTCGTCGAGAACGACCTGGACGGTAACGGCGTCGCCATTCGGACCGACGCCGAGGTGGTGGGTGGCCACTGGGAGGGCAATCACGGCAACGAGTGAGGCAGGGTTCGTCGAGGGCCGGGACCTCCGGCGACCAACTGCCGTACGTGAGGGGCAGCCGAGGGTGTGAGGGGCGATCGGGGAACCGGTTCCGAGCCGGAAGTCGCGCGGGCGTTCGACCGGGTGGTCGAGGAGGGCGCGGTCCGGCTGGCCCGCCCGTGGATCCCTCTCGTGGTCACCGGGGTCCTCGGCGGCATCGACGTCGGGACCGGCGCGCTGGCCTACTTGCTGGTCGAGCAGGCCACCGGTCAGCCGCTGCTCGCCGGGCTCGCCTTCGGCATCGGCTTCGTGGCGCTGCTGCTGGCCCGCAGCGAGCTGTTCACCGAGAACTTCCTGGTACCGGTGACGGCGGTAGCCGCCGGACGCAACACGCCCGGCTCGCTGCTGCGGCTGTGGAGCGTGACCCTGGTCGGCAACCTGCTCGGCGGCTGGCTGTTGGCCTGGCTCATCATCCGCGCCTTCCCCGGCCTGCACGACACCGCGATCGGGACCGGCACCACTACGCCACCCTCGGCGTCAACCTGCGCTCCTTCACCCTGGCCGTGCTCGCCGGCATGGTGATCACCCTGATGACCCGGATGCAGCACGCCACCGAAAGCCTCGGCGTACGCTTGGTGCCGGCGCTGCTGTTCGGCGCGCTGCTCGCTGGCGGGCAACTCTTCCACAGCGTCCTCGACTCGATCATGATGTTCGCCGCGCTGGCCACCGGCCGCGCGCCCTTCGGCTACCTCGACTGGCTGGGTGCCCTCGGCTGGTCCGTGCTGGGTAACATCGTCGGCAGCATCGGCCTTGTCACCGCACTCCGGCTGGCCCGGGTGTCTCGGGAGATCGCCGTCGAGCGGTCCCGCCAGCGGTGACTGCATTGCACCGTCCAGTTTCCGGTGGGTTTCAGATGCAGGCGGATTAGTCGTCGTGCACCAGAGTGCGAGCTGCTTCGTGCAGCGACTTCGGCTGTTCTTCGTGCCTGACGGTTGACGCGCCGTCAATTGGGCAGGACCTCCAGTGGCCGAAATCAGAGCCGGACGCGCTGTTAGGCGTGGCACCAGAGGGAGGACGGGTCATGGGTGATTCTTCGACGCAGCGGCCGTTCGCGGTGGTGACCGGGGCATCGAGCGGTATCGGGTTTGAGCTGGCCCGGCAGTTCGTCCAACACGGGTACGACGTCGTAATGGCCGCAGAGGACGCGGAACTGGACGTCGCTGCGACGAGCCTGCGGCGGGACAGCAGTGCGACGGTGACGGCGGCCCGGGTGGACCTTGCCAAGCCGGAGGGCGTCGAGCGGCTCTACCAGGAGATCAGTGATACCGGCCGGCCGGTGGACGCCGTCGCGTTGAACGCCGGAGTGGGACAGGGTGGTGATTTCGCCCGGCAGACCGATCTGAGCGATGAACTGGTCATTATCGATCTCAACTGTCGCTCCACCGTGCATCTCGCCAAGCGGATAGTGCCCGATCTACTGCGACGGGGGAGTGGCAGGGTGCTGTTCACCTCGTCGATCGCGTCTACCATGCCGGGGACGTATCAGGCGGTCTACAACGCGTCGAAGTCGTTTGTGCAGTCGTTCGCGGAGGCGCTTCGGGAGGAACTCAAGGACACCGGGATCACCGTGACCTCGCTGATGCCGGGCCCGACCGACACAGAGTTCTTCGAGCGGGCCGACTTGGAAGACACCAAGCTGGCCGAGAGGAAGGATGATCCGGCCGAGGTGGCCCGTCAGGGTTTCGAGGCCATGATGAACGGCGATGCGAAGGTGGTGGCCGGCTCCCTGATGAACAAGGTCCAGGCGGTGGGCGGAAGGCTGATCCCCGATGCGGTCAAGGCCAAGTTGCACGGGGAGGTGGCGAGGCCAGGTTCTGCGAGCTGATGAGCGGTTCCTGTGAGCAGGATTAAACTCCGGGTGTCGCGTTACGTAGCCGTCGCCCGTTGCGACGAGAGTGTGCCGCTGACGCGTTAAGGACGGCCGGCATCGTGGGTTGGTTTGCAGGGCCATGGACGTCGCGTAGCGTGGGCTCGGCACCGTCCAGCTGGGGAGTGTCCGCTGTCTGCTCCCGCACCATCTGAACCGAAGAGCCTGCCCGACTCGGCTGCGCCGCAGGCAGGCACCCGACCGTGGCCGTTGTGGCTGGTGCTAGCTACGGTGGTGGTCACTTACGGCGCGGGTGCCTCACTGGCCTTCCTCGGTTTCGGGGCGCCGTCGATCGTTGTGTTGTTTCTGCCGGCCGGTGTCACACTGTCGGCCCTGGTCCTGAATCCACGCAACAGGTGGCCTTGGATCCTGGCGGCGGTGGCTGTCACCGAGGTCGTGGTGGACGTGTCACATGGCATGTCGCCGAGTTGGGTATGGGGATACGCGCTGGCCAACACAGCCGAGCCGTTGGTCGGTGCGCTGCTGCTACGCCGCTATGTTCCGGGAGACGTCGATCTTCTTCGCCGCCGGGACCTTCTCGCGTTTCTGGGCTGTGCTGTCGGCACCGGGCCGTTAGTCGGTGCCGCGATCGGCGCCACGCAGCTTGCGCTGAGCACGGACCTGCCATGGCCCCAGTCATTTGTGTCGTTCTGGGCAGGTGACGCCACCGGCGTGTTGTTCGTCGCCGGCTGTGTGCTGGCGTGGCACAGCCCAGCTCGTGGCCGACCTGAGCCGGCGCGGTGGGCGTCGGATGTCGGGCTGACCACACTCATCACGGTTGCCGGGTTCTGGCCCCAGGATCTGCCGCTGTTCTATCTGCCGATCCCGGTGCTGTTCGGGTTGGCGTTCAGCCAGCCGCTGCCGGTCACGCTCACCGCCGGCATGGCCGCCACGGTGACGGCGAACTTGATGACCAGCATCGGCCACGGCCCCTGGGCGGCACTGGATACCTCGGACCAGTGGAGGACGCTGACGTTACAGGCGTTCCTGGCCACCACGATCCTCGGTGCCTGGATTCTCTCGGTGGCGATGGCGGAGCGGGACGGTGCCCGCCGGGACACGTCGGTGGAGCGGGCGGCTCGGATGCGTCTGCACGCGTTGCAGGTTCTGACGACGGACTTGGCTAGGGCCCCCACGTCGGAGGCCATCGCGCAGGCCATCGTACGAGAGGGCATCGGTCTGCTTGCCGACCACGGCAGCGCGGCGATCGTCGTGCCCGACACCGCGGAGGTGGCCGTGTGGACCACGGCGGGCGGCTCGGCGGACCTGGTGGACCGGCATCGGAGGGTGCCGCTGAAAGCGGCGACGCCGGACACCGACGCGATCCGTTGCGGGCAGCCGGTGATCCATCGAACTCAGCAGGAGGTGCTGGCCGCTTACCCACATCTGGCGCACGCATACCGGACACTCGACATCCACAGCAGCGTGTGTGTGCCGATCCGCGGTGAAGACCCGGAGATTCTGGGCTCGCTGACGTTCAGTTTCCGCCGCGACCACGGTGTCGATACTGATGTGCTCTCTTTCGCTGACACGTTGGCCAGCCTAAGCGGGCAGGCGCTGCGCCGGGCGCGCACCTACGAGCGGGAGATAGACGCCGCACATCAACTGCAGCGTGCCATGCTGCCCGCGGTGACCAGCGCGTTGGCCGGTGTCCAGGTGAGCGCGGAGTACCGGCCCGCCGACCTATCCCATTTGGTGGGTGGGGATTGGTACGACGTGTTCACCCTGCCCGGTGGCCGGATCGGGTTCGCCGTGGGCGACGTGGTCGGGCATCATGTCACGGCGGCTGCGGCGATGGCCCGGCTGCAATCGGCGCTGCGGATCGTCGCGCAGACCGCGCACGGCCCTGCCCAGGTGCTTCAGAGCCTGGATCGGGCCAGCACCGTCATCGCCGACTCGCTGATGACCACCGTCGGGTTCGCCGACTACGACCCGGGCACCCGACTGCTGCGCTACGCCTGCGCCGGACACCCACCGCCGTTGCTGGTCGAAGATGACGCCGCTCGGTACCTGTGGGACGGGCGGTCTATGCCCCTGGGCGTCGGCGAGGCCAAGCGTTCGCAGGGTGAGTGCGTCCTCACGGAGCCGGCTGTCCTGGTCTGGTACACCGACGGACTGGTCGAACGTCACGACGAGCACATCACCGTATCCATGCAACGACTCGCCGACGCCGCCGAACAACACGGCCCGGACGATCCGCAAGCGCTGTGCCGCCACCTGATCCGACACATGATCGGCGACGACATACTCGGCGACGACACCGCCATCCTGTGCGTCCGGCTCACCGACGGGGCGCAGACCGGGCAGGCAGGGGCTGCGGCGACCGGTCTGCCCGCTCCTGGGACCCTGGGGGCACTGGATGAATCTGCACAGAGCCCGCTCACCGACATCGCGGCTCCGCAGCCACGACACCGCTCGCGCGGCCGGGAAGCACACCCGTGAGCGCCAGTAATCGCATCGGGTACGAGCTGCGTTATGGGCAGGCACGTGTCCCGACCAGCACCTTCAGCCAGGGCCGCCCGCGCAGGTGATTGACACTGTGATGCGTGCCGAAGATCCTGACAGGGCTGATCGCCGCTGACTCCCACTCCCGGAAGGGCCTGCGCCTGCCATGTCAGACTTTCAGGTGCGTACCGCGACGGAGGCGGACAGGATCGTCGTGTCCGTGGCGGGTGAGTGCGACCTGCGCCATCGCGACGAATTGAGCGCCCTGTTGCATACGGCGGTACAGGCCACCTCGTTGGTCGTGGTGGACTTGGCAGCGGTGCGGTTTCTGGACTCCAGTGGTCTGCACGCGCTTGTCACCGCTCGGCAAGCGGCGCGTCAACGCGCCGGAAACGTGTACGTCGTCAATGCCACGGGAACGGTCGCCAGGGTCTTGGAGATGACCGGTTTACTGCCACTCCTTCAGCCACCCCCGCCGTCTGACAGCGACCCCGCCCTCCCACCGGAACCCATGTGACCGGCTACCGACACGAGACGATGCACAACGCACGAGTGGTCGCTTACGGCGATGTCGCCGATCTGCCCCTGGTCCGCGCCTTCGTGCGGAAACAGGCACACCGCCTCGGCTTGCCAGTGGACCCGGTTGAGGCACTGGCGGTAGCCGTCAGCGAACTGGTCACCAACACTCTGCAGCACACCACCGCCGGCGGGCAGGTCCGGATCTGGGCTGACGACGCCTTCGTGTACTGCGATGTCAGCGACAGCGGTGCGATGCGCACCTTCGGTCGAGCCATGCCAGCAGCGGATGCCGAACGCGGACGGGGCCTTGCCATCGTGGAACGGCTCTGCGATGGCGTCACCGCGTTCAGCGAACTGGGCAGCACCGTGGTCCGTCTTCGTTTCGTAAGGCGGCCTTCGGCGGCACCGACGTAAGACATCGGCAGTGCCCGGGTTGCCGCCGACGGCCCGGATCGCCTCGTCAGTGCTCGACCGGGTCCCGGGTGAGGCAGAGCAGGGCGATGTCGTCGCGTCGTGGCGACGGACCGACGTCGCTGGCCAGGATGTGGTCCAG
>NZ_JBIAYZ010000033.1:0-39054 GCF_042898635.1 Micromonospora sp. NPDC000442
ACCATGTCCAACGACCACCGGCCCACCAACATTCCCGGGCCACACCCACCCACCTAGCCTGCGGCAGGCGGTCTACCTCGGCCGTTCAGGGATATCCAACGACCGGCCGGCCACCACCATTCCCGCCCACCCCCACCCCCGAACCCGACACCAACCCCAAACCCCCACAACCAGCCGTTGATCATGAGGTTAGCGGCAGCATTGGAGATCAAACACGCCGTCAACCTCATGATCAACGGGGCTCAGCCCGGGTGTTCATCCCGGGGGGTCACGGGGTTATGGGGTGGCGGGACGACCCGGGCCGACCCGATCTGGGGTTACCCTGACAGCATGCAGGCGGTTTCCACCACCACGACCGGCGTGGCGCACCTGGCCCGACCCGGCCGTCCCGCCGTGGTGGCCCGGACGCTCGCCGAGCTGCGCGGGCCCACCCGAGGCGTGGTGGAACTGCCGGTACGGCTGATGTGGTGCGCCGACCGCGCCTTCGACCTCGCCGACCCCGACCAGTTGCTCTGGCTGTACGAGAACGTGCTGCGCGAGACCACGAACGTCGACGACCTGCGCCGGCTGGTCAACGGGCGGACGCTGCGCCGGGTGTGGCAGCTGCTCAACCTGCCCCGAGGGGTACGGCTGGCGTGGGAGAGCCGACACCAGGGGCTCCGGTCGGCGTGACCGGGGCGAGCCCCGACGCACACCCACACGATTTCTACCGCGAGGTCGCCCGGGTCGCGTTGACCGTCGCCGGGCCGCATCGCTTCGTCCTCGGCGGCGGGGTGGCCTGGGCCGCACACGGACTCGTCACCCGCCCCACCGAGGACGTCGACCTCTTCGCCGACGTGGAGGGCGCCGCCGCCGCGGCGGCGGCCGACGTCCGGGCCGCGCTGGAACGTGCCGGATTCGAGGTGGCCGACGCCGACCCGGACAGCGATCTCGGTGACCTCTTCGACGGCTTCGACCGGGACCTGCGGGACTTCGTCGTCGCCCGGGACGACCGGCGCATCCGCCTCAGCCTGGCCCGCCTCGACCGACACCGCAGCCCGGTGGTGATGGACCTCGGTCCGGTCATGGACGTCCGGGATCTCATCGCCAACAAGACCGCCGCCCTGGTCAACCGTCGCGAGGTACGCGACTACATCGACGTGGCCTCCGCCCTGGAGCACCGGTCCGTGGCCGAGCTGCTGGAACTCGCCCGGCAGCTCGATCCCGCCCTCGATGACGACGACGTGCGGGCGGCCGGCCGGTACCTCGACCGGATCCCGGATGCCCGCTTCACCCGCTACGGCCTCGGCCCCGCCGAGATCGCCCAGGTCCGGCGGCACTTGGCGGCCTGGCCGCGCTGACCCGGCCCCGCTGGCCCGCACCGAGCCGGCGGGAGAACCGGGTCGACGGGGACGTCACTTGGTGAAGCGGCCGCCGGTGACCCCCAGGACCTCGCCCGTGATGAAACTCGACTCCTGCGAGGCGAAGAAGACGTACGCAGGAGCCAGCTCCGCGGGCTGACCGGGCCGACCGACCGGGGTGTCGGTGCCGAACTGCTCGACCTTCTCCTCCGGCATGGTCGCCGGGATCAGCGGGGTCCAGATCGGACCCGGTGCCACCGCGTTGACCCGGATGCCCCGATCGACCAGGTCGGCGGCGAGGGCCTTGGTGAAGTTGGCGATCCCCGCCTTTGTGGTGGCGTAGTCGAGCAACTGCGGCGACGGGTCGAAGGCCTGGATCGAGGACGTGTTGATGATCGTGGAACCCTCGCCCAGATGCGGCAACGCCGCCTTGCACAGCCAGAACATCGCGTACAGGTTGGTCTTGAAGACCCGGTCGAACTGCTCGGTGCTGATGCCGGCGATGCCCTTGTCCTGCGCCATCTGGTACGCCGCGTTGTTGACCAGGATGTCGATGCCACCCAGGTCGCTCACCGCCCGCTCGATCAGCGCCTCGCAGTTGCGCTCGTCGGCGATGTCGCCCCGGATCGCGACACCCTTGCGACCTGCGGCCTCGACGAGGCGTACGGTCTCCCGGGCGTCCGCGTCCTCCTCCTCACCGAGGTAGGAGATCAGCACGTCGGCACCCTCCCGGGCGTACGCGATGGCGACCGCCCGGCCGATACCCGAGTCACCGCCGGTGATCACCGCTTTCTTGCCGTCGAGCTTGCCGGTGCCCCGATAGGAGTCCTCGCCGTGATCCGGCTTCGGCGTCATCTCGCCGGTACGACCCGGCGGGCTCTGCTGCTGGTTCGGTTGCCCTGACTGCTGGCCGTACTGCTCGGTCGGGTCCTGCTGGGTGTGCTGCGTCTCGCTCACGGAGGTCTCCTCGCCCGGGATCGTGGGGTTGCGGTCCCGCAAGCCCCTACCCGGGCGAAGTCGTCGGAAACGCCAGCCGTGGTGACCATGAGTGCTCCGTCACCATCCGTACGGCATCCTAGGATCCTGGATGGCTGAGGTCGGGGCGTGTGGGACCAGCAGATCCGCCGTCAGTCGGACATTCGAGCGGCGACGCTGCGCCTCGGGGCGGGTAGGCGGGCCGCCAGCGCCAGCGCCGCCCGGACCGGCACCCGGCCGACCACCTCGTCGAACTCGGCCCGGCCCAGACAGAACCGGGTGAATGCGCGCCAGCCCGGCGGCGTGGCGAGCAACCTGTGGCAGAGCGCCGGTCGCTGGGAGAAGACGTCGAGCAGCCGCTGCCCGCCCCGCATGGCCGGGACGAGGCGCTCGGTCACCGACCGTTCGTAGCCAGCAAGATCGGCGTTTGCCACCGCCGCCCCGGCCAACTCGCCGGAACGCAACGCGTAGCTGATCCCCTCCCTGGTCCAGGGCTCCAACAGGCCGGCGGCGTCGCCGACGACCAGCACCCGCCCTCGCCGCAGCGGCGAGTCGTCGGTCCGGCAGCGGGTCAGGTGACCCGAGTCGTGGATCGGCGAGACGTGGGCCAACCCGAGACGATCGACGAACCTCCGCAGGTACTGCCGGGTCCGCTCCCCCTCGCCCCGGCCGGCGATCACACCGACGGTGAGCCGATCACCCTTCGGGAACACCCAGGCGTACGAGCCGGGCAGCGGCCCCCAGTCGAGCAGCACCCGGCTCCGCCACCGGGCCTGCTCCGGCGGCGGAACCGGCAGCTCCAGTTCCAGCCCCAGATCCACCTGACGGTGACGCACCCCGACGTGCCGGCCGCTGACCCCGGACGAGCCGTCGGCACCGATGACCGTACGGGCCAGCAGCAGCTCCCCGTCGGCCAGTCGCAGGCGTACGACGTCAGGGTCCTGCTCCACCGACCGGACGGTTGCCCGCTCGCGGACCTCGACCCCGGCGGCCACCGCGGCGGCCCGGAGCCGGTCGTCGAACTCCTCCCGGCGCACCATGCTCACCAGCGGCCCCGCGCCATGTCGGCGGGTGAACCCGCCTCGCCCGTCGAGGGTGAAGGTGACCCGGTCCACCGTGTCGTGGGCGGGTACCTCGATCCGCCCGGCCACCGCGGCCAGCGAGGTGCCGATCAGACCACCGCCGCAGGTCTTGTAGCGCGGATGCGCGGCGCGCTCGACGACAAGCGTGCGTACCCCTCGGCGGGCGGCGGCGGTGGCGGCGGAGAGCCCGGCGGGCCCGCCACCGATCACCACGAGTTCCCAGACGCTCACTGATGCAGGGTAGATCAGCCCGGGCTCGGGCGGCGGCAACGGTCGACCGGGACGGGGCGTCGGCGCGGGCATTTTCGCCGCCGCGCCGGGTAACCGCCGGCCGCAGACCGCCTGCCGCAGGCGGACGGAGGCGCGAGGAGGACACCATGCAAGAGGTGCGGCTGTCGGACGTCGAGGCGCGGGTGTACGACGCGGTGGCGGCCCTGGAGGCGCGCGGCCAGGTACCGTACCCGGACATGATCGCCCAGGAGTGCGGGCTGACCGAGGAGCAACTGCGGGCCCCGCTGCACCTGCTGACCGAGAAGAACCTGCTGCACCGGGAGGATTCGCCGATGGCCGGGCTCGACTTCGGTCCCCGCTTCTGCGCGCAGCAACTGGCATGATGCACGGTCGCGCAGGCCACCATCGCCATCCGACGGCACGGCGCCGGATCGCCGGTTGACCTCGGCGCAGCCCAGCGGTTCGGCCGCGTCCGGGGCGGCGCCGTACGAGCGGCGACGCTGGCAGGCCCTCGGTGTGGGGCTGGTCGCGGCGTTCATGACGCTGCTCGACATCAGCATCGTCAACGTCGCCCTGCCGTCCCTGGAGCGTGCCCTGCGGGCCGATCCGAGCGACCTGCAATGGGTGCTGTCCGGGTACGCGCTGAGCTTCGGGCTGGTCCTGGTGCCGGCGGGACGCTTCGGTGACGTCCGTGGGCGGCGCAACGCGTTCGTCTTCGGCATCGCCCTGTTCACGCTTACCAGCGCGCTGGCCGGGCTGGCCCAGTCCCCCGGCTGGCTGATCGCCGCCCGGCTGCTCCAGGGCGCCGCCGCCGGGGTGGTGAACCCGCAGGTGATTGGCCTGATCCAGCAGCTGTTCGCCGGGCCCGAGCGGGGTCGGCCCTTCGGCTGGCTCGGTGCCACCATCGGCATCTCCACCGCGATCGGTCCGCTGCTCGGCGGCCTGCTGATCGCTGCCGGTGGCCCGGAACACGGCTGGCGGTGGGTCTTCTTCGTCAACGTGCCGGTGGGCATCGTCGCGGTGCTGCTCGGCTGGCGGTTGCTGCCCGGCCGGATCACCCCACGCGGGGCGCAACGCCGGTTCGACCCGGTCGGCGTGCTGCTGCTCGGCATCGGCGTGACGCTCGTGCTGCTGCCGCTGGTGCAACGCGAGCAGTGGCACGGCGCGACGAAGTGGCTGCTGGTGCCCGCCGGCCTGGTCACCCTCGCCGGCTTCATCGGCTGGGAGCGCCGGTACGCCCGGCACGGCCCGCCGCTGTTCGACGTCCGGCTGTTCCGGCACCGGTCGTACGCCCTCGGCTCGACGATCGCGCTGCTCTACTTCGGCGGGTTCACCGCTATCTTCTTCATCTTCACCCTCTACCTGCAGAACGGACGTGGCTACAGCGCCCTGGTCGCCGGTGCGGCCATCACACCCTTCGCGCTCGGTTCAGCCGTCGCGTCCGCCGTCGGCGGGCGGCTGGTCAACCGGTACGGCCGCCCGCTGGTCGCCATCGGGCTGGTCGGCGTGGTGACCGGTCTCGGTCTCGCCGCGCTGGCCATCGAGCTGGCACCACGCGCCCCGGTGCCCTGGGTGACCGCACTGCCGTTGCTGGTCGCCGGCATCGGCAGCGGCCTGGTGATCGCCCCCAACCAGACGCTGACCCTGACGGAGGTGCCGGTTCCGCAGGCCGGCAGTGGGGCCGCGATGTTGCAGACCGGGCAGCGGATCGGGTCGGCCGCCGGGATCGCGGTGGTCGGCGCGGTCTTCTTCTCCGCGCTGGCCGACGGCGCGGACGCCTGGTCGAGGGCGTTCGAACGGTCGCTGCTCACCTCGGCCGCGATCATCGCGCTGGCCCTGGTGGCGGCCGCCGTCGACATCATCAGCAACCACCGCCGTCGCGCCTCGGGAGGGGCGGCTGCCAAAGGGCGTGTCTGAGGAGCGTCGCCCGTAGCGAGCCGAGTCCCGGGCGGTGACCGGCGAGGAGAAGCTCCGCCCGGATGATCGCGACGCACCGCCAGATGCCGGCGGTCCCGGGCTCGTGCGCCCGGACCGTGGGAACGAGAACGACTGCGGAAACCCGGGCGAACAGTGGTCGCCGGGGCAGCGAAACGGACGGCGGGGCCGGTAGACACAGCAACCATGACGAACACCCTCGACCGTCGTACCCTCCTGCGCGTGGCCGGCGCGTCCGCCGGCACGGCGGCGCTCGCCGGGGCCACCCTCACCGGCAGCGCCGCGGCCCAGGCCGCCGCTGGTGCCTTCCGGCACGGCGTCGCCTCCGGCGATCCGCTGCCCGACGGGGTCCTGTTGTGGACCCGGCTGACTCCGACCGAGCAGGCCCAGCCAGGTTCCGGGCTGGGTCCCGAGGCACCGGTGACGTGGCAGGTGGCCGCCGATCCGGACTTCGCCACACTGGTGGCCAACGGCGTCCAGGTCACCGGGCCGGGACGGGACCATACGGTACGGGTGCCGGTGACGGGACTGGCACCGGCCACCACCTACTGGTACCGCTTCGGGTACGCGGGCGGTTGGTCACCGACCGGCCGGACGATGACCGCACCGCACCTCGACGCCGAGATCGACCGGTTGCGGTTGGGCGTCGTCTCCTGCTCCAACTGGGAGGCGGGCTACTTCGCGGCGTACCGGCATCTGGCCGAGCGTGGTGACCTGAACCTCGTGGTGCACCTGGGCGACTACCTGTACGAGTACGGCACCGGGCAGTTCGCCGCCGGCTCCACCGTCGTGCGGCCGGTGAGCCCGGCACACGAGACACTGTCGCTTGCCGACTACCGGGCCCGGCACGCCCTCTACAAGACGGATCCCGATCTTCAGGCGTTGCACGCGGCCCTGCCGTGGGTGATCACCTGGGACGACCACGAGGTGGCCAACGACCAGTGGTCCGGCGGTGCGGAGAACCACACGCCGGGAGCGGAGGGTGACTTCGCGGTGCGGCTGGCAGCGGCCCGGCAGGCGTACCTGGAATGGATGCCGGTACGGACCGGTGCGGACGGGGCGATCTACCGGCGACTAAGGTTCGGCCGGCTCGCGGAGTTGTCCATGCTGGACCTGCGGACCTACCGGTCCCAACAGAGTTCGGGCATCGCGGTGGACGACCCGGCCCGGACCATCACCGGACAGGCCCAGATGAGCTGGCTCAAGAGCGGACTGGCCAGCTCCACCGCCCGGTGGAAGCTGGTCGGCAACCCGGTGATGATCGCCCGGCTCGATGTCGGAGCGCTCCCCGCGTGGCTGCTCGGCCCGCTGGGGACGCTGCTCGGCGTGCCGCAGAACGGTGCGGTGCTCAACGCCGACCAATGGGACGGCTACAACGCCGATCGCAACGAGTTGGTCGACCACCTGCGGGCCACCGGCACCCGCGACGTGGTGTTCCTGACCGGCGACATCCACACGTCATGGGCCAACGAGGTGACCACCCGCAGCACCGGGCCGGCCAACCCGGCCGCCGCCGAGTTCGTGGTGCCGTCGGTCACCAGCGACAACGTCAACGATTTCCTGGGTCTGCCGGCCGGCAACGCGCTCAGTGGTCTCGGCACGACCCTGATCCGTTCGACGAACCCACACGTGCGCTGGACCGAGCTGGACGGCCACGGCTACGGAGTGCTTGAGGTGACCCGGCAGCGCTGCCGGATGGACTGGTACCACCTGGCCGACCGGACCCGGCGGGCGAGCGCGACCAGGTGGGTCGCCGGCTGGTCGGTCGGGGTCGGCTCGTCGACGCTGCGTCGGGAGGCCACGCCGCTGGCCTGACCGCGCCGCGTCCCACTCCGGTTTCCACGCTGCGCCGCGTTCCCGCGCTGTGCGGCGGACCGCTGATCCTGGCCGACCGGCCGGATGTCGGCGGCGTGCCCCGGCCGGAACGCGACCGGCCGGCCCGAGCACGGGCCGGCCGGTCACCAGCTACCTCACCAGAGCTGGGAGACGATGTCCGCCGCCTGCTCCTCCCACTGCGCGTAGTGGAAGGGGTAGGCCGACACCTGCACGGTCTGCGCGGCGGTGGTCAGCGGCAGATCCCGCCAGCCGCCGACGTTCTTCAGGGCCTCGAAGAAGACGGTCGAGGAGTACTCGGGATCCCGGATCTGCTCCACGCTGCCCCATCCGGTGGACGGACGCTGCTGGAACAGGCCCTGCGAGTCGTGGTCGTTCCAGGCGCCCAGGTGTCCGAGGTTGTAGAGCTTCGACTCCTGCAACGCGGTGGCGATGCCGATCACGGCGCCCCGCTCACCGACACCGGTGCGCTTGGCCACCTCGATGATGGTCTTGGCGTTGTCACGCTGGGCGTCGTCGAGCGGGACGCGCGACTGGGCGCCCTGCACTCCGTACGGGATCAGCTCGTCCCGGGTCGGTTTCCCGGCGTCCGGCTTGTCGGTGCGGCCGGCGGTGGTCAGCCCGGATTCCACGGTGACGCCGGTGTTGGTGCGACCGGTCGCCCGGTCGATCGCCGCGACCGCGCCGGCATGCGGGGCGGCGGTGATCGGTGCGGCCACGGCGGTGGGGCCGAAGGCGAGTCCGGCGAGGGCGGTCACGCCCACCACGCTGAGCGCGGTCTTCCGGTTCGGGATCGTCGCGATGGCCGGGAGCCATCGAGTGAAGTCCGGCTTCACGATGGTTGCCCTTTCGATCGGGTACGAGCCGCTCGGGTTGAGCCGCTCTCGAGGGACGGCCGGGCCGGTCGAGGGTTTGCCAGCCGGCACTATGGGGGACACAACCCGGCCGGCATGTCCGCCATTCCGGAAATGTGTCGGTGGTGGTGGGCTGCGACCCAGGTCACGGCGCAGACCTGTTCGGTGGGACACGAAGCGGACAGCCGGGTTCACACCTCGTACGGGGTGCCGAACCGCACCAGAACGTGCCAGAGCTGCTTGAGGTGCTGCAATGTGTCAGTGGTCGGGCCGCGGTCGGCCCAGCGGCCCGGGTCGGTCGACACGGACGCCGCGGCGCGGCCGATCAGTGCGGCGTGCAGCGGCTCCCCCGCCCGGGCGAACTCGGCGTGCACCCGGGCCGCCAGCGGTGGGATCGCCGGCCCGCGGAATTCAGCGTCCACCCGGTCCACCGGCAGCGCGAAGCCGGCGTGCCAGCGGATCGGGAAACCGTACCGGTGGGCGGCCGCGAGCAGCCTCGCCGCCGTGCCGGTACCCCGGAACGACGGGTCGACGACCAGTTCCAGAACGTCCCGGTCCAGTCGGACCTCGCCGTGCACCTGTGCCTCGACATAGTCGTCGAGGGCGCGGCCGGCGGCCCGGGGCGTCGCGGCCAGCGCCTCCCGAAGGCGCAACAGTTCACCCGTGAGGGTCACCAGATCCGTACCGGGCCGGCCCAGGCACACGCCGGTCTCGGTGGTGGCGGCGATCAGGGCGGCCAGCACCGGCTCGACCGCGTCGACGGTGCCGACGTCGCGCGGTCCGAGGTGGCTGTCGCCGAAGCAGAAGGTGGTCCGGGTCAGTACCTCGGGACGCAGCCGCAGGTGGCAGGAGCCGAACCGGGGGCAGGCACCGTCGGGATGGTCGAGCAGATTCAGGCCGCCGTACTTCGGCCGCTCCGCCGGTCCGACGCCCGGTCGCTGGTAGGCGCCGCCGAACAGGCGCTCCTCCCATCGGTCACGGTCCCCGCCGGGGTACGCGGTGAGGCCACCGTTGGAGATCCGCGTCTCGAACTGGCTGCGGTAGACGCCCTCGGCGGCGAGCGCTTCGGCGACCGTGCGGCCGTCGGCGCGCAGCCGGTCCGGGTGGAAGTTGAGGGTGATCCGTCCCTGCCGGCCGATCGCCGCGACGAGTCGCTCCGGTTCGTGTCGTACCCCGACGGCGGCCAGCGCCCGCCCGATGACCGCAAGCGCGGCGGGACGGTCGCGCAGCGCCACCGCGCGCACGTGGCGCAGTGCCGCCCGTTGCGCGGCGGTCAGCGTCGGGTGGACGGACATGCCGGCAGTGTCGCCGGGACCGGCTCCTGGCCGCATCCCGGTTTTCGGCGTACCAGGTTGGGCGGCGGCGACGTCAGTGGCCCCTGGCCAGCCACTGTGGCAGCTGCGGAGCCTCGACCCCGATGCTGGTGCTGTCGCCGTGCCCGGTGTGCACCACGGTGTCCGGCGGCAGGGTGAGCAGCCGGTCGCGGATCGAGTCGACGATGGTGCCGAAATCGCTGTACGAGCGGCCGGTGGCGCCCGGCCCGCCGGCGAACAGGGTGTCGCCGGTGAAGACCACGCCCAGCTCGGGGGCGTGCAGGCAGCACGCGCCGGGGCTGTGCCCGGGGGTGTGCAGCACGGTCAGCGTGGTGCCGCCCACCGTGATGGTCTGGCCGTCGGCGAGGGTGCCGCCCGGTGGTTTGTCGGGATGCACCATGTCCCAGAGCACCCGGTCGGCGGGGTGCAGCAGCACCGGGGCGCCGGTGGCCCGGGCCAGCCTCGGAGCGACCCGGACGTGGTCGTCGTGGGCGTGCGTGGCGACGATCGCGGTGACCCGCCGCCCGGCCACCACCTCGAGGATGGCGTCGACGTCGTGCGGGGCGTCGATCACGACGCACTCGGTGGCGTCGCCGACCACCCAGACGTTGTTGTCCACGTCGAAGGTCTGACCGTCGAGGGAGAAGGTGCCGGAGGTGACCGCGTGGTCGATCCGGGCGGCCATCAGAAGACCACCACCGAGCGGAGCACGTCGCCCCGGTGCATCCGGGCGAACGCCTCCTCCACCCCGTCCAGTCCGATCTCCTCGGTGACGAAGGCATCCAGGTCGAGGCGGCCCTGCAGGTACAGCTCGGTGAGCATCGGGAAGTCACGGCTGGGCAGGCAGTCGCCGTACCAGCTGGACTTGAGGGCGCCACCGCGGCCGAAGACGTCCAACAGGGGTAGTTCGACGCGCATCTCGGGCGTGGGCACGCCGACCAGCACGACCGTGCCGGCCAGGTCGCGGGCGTAGAAGGCCTGCTTCCAGGTCTCCGGCCGGCCGACCGCGTCGATCACCACGTCGGCGCCGAAGCCGCCGGTGGCGGCCTGGATCTCCGCCACCGGGTCGGCCTCGGAGGCGTTGACGGTGTGGGTGGCACCGAACCGGCGGGCCCAGTCGAGTTTGCGGGAGTCGGTGTCCACCGCGATGATCGTCGTCGCGCCGGCCAGGGCCGCGCCGGCCACCGCCGCGTCGCCGACGCCACCGCAGCCGATCACCGCCACCGAGTCACCGCGGGTCACCCCGCCGGTGTTCATCGCCGCGCCGAGGCCCGCCATCACCCCGCAGCCGAGCAGCCCGACGGCGGCCGGCCGGGCCGCCGGGTCGACCTTGGTGCACTGGCCGGCGTGGACCAGGGTCTTCTCGGCGAAGGCGCCGATGCCCAACGCCGGCGCGAGTTCGGTGCCGTCGGTGAGAGTCATCTTGCGGGCGGCGTTGTGGGTGGCGAAGCAGTACCACGGGCGTCCGCGCCGACAGGCCCGGCACATTCCGCAGACGGCCCGCCAGTTGAGCACCACGAAGTCACCGGGCGCGACGGCGTCCACGCCCTCGCCGACCTGCTCGACGATGCCGGCGGCCTCGTGGCCGAGCAGGAACGGGTAGTCGTCGTTGATGCCGCCCTCGCGGTAGTGCAGGTCGGTGTGGCAGACGCCGCACGACTGCACCCGGACCACCGCCTCGCCCGGACCGGGGTCGGGCACCACGATCTCGGTGACCTCGACGGGTGCGCCCTTGCTGCGGGAGATGACTCCCCGTACCTGCTGGCTCACGCTTTCCTCCTACTCCGCGCCGGCCCGCGGCTGGCGTCGTCGTCCCACGACGGCGGCTGCCGCGTTCGCCTCCGCAGGCGAACCTACCGCCGCGACGACGGATCGGCACCGCTTCGCCGCCGGTGCCGACGCGGTGGCAGGCGCGGACTTGGGGCGATCCGAGCCGGCACGCCTGTGGTGTGACTGGCCGGAGCACCTACGCGTCGACGGGGTTGCTGCGCGGTGCGCCGGCCCGCTCGAACCGGACGTCGGCGTCGGTCAGCCGCCCGTACCGCATGGGCAGCAGGTCACGCAGGTAGTTCTGGTGCAGCCGCCACGGTGCCCGGGTGCCCTGGCGAGGCAGCCTGCCGACGCCGCGCCGCACATACCCGGAGGTGAGGCCGATCAACGGCGTACGCCGGCCCGGTGGCGGGGCGAGCGGGGTGACGATCTGGGTTCCGGTGCGGTCCAGGTGGCGCAGCAGCCGGCACACGTAGCCGGCCACCAGGTCGGCCTTGAGCGTCCAGGAGGCGTTGGTGTAGCCGATGGTCATCGCGAAGTTCGGCACCCCGGAGAGCATCATTCCCTTGTACGCGACGGTCTCCGGCAGGTCCACCTCCACCCCGTCCACCCGCAGGGTCATCCCGCCGAGGGCGAGCAGGTCCAGCCCGGTGGCGGTGACCACCACGTCGGCCGGCAGTTCCCGACCCGAGGCGAGCCGGATGCCCCTGGCGGTGAAGGTGTCCACGGTGTCGGTGACCACCTCGGCCCGCCCGTCGGAGAGCACGGTGAACAGGTCACCGTCGGGGACCACGCACAGCCGCTGGTCCCACGGGTCGTAGCGGGGGGTGAAGTGACGTTCGACGTCGAAGCCGGCGGGCAGCCGGCGGGCCGCCCCGCGCCGCAGCAACCCGCGTACCAGCCGGGGGGCGCGCCGGCTGAGCTGGTAGTTGGCCGTGGCGAGCAGGATGTTCTTCCAGCGCACGGTCTGGTGCGCCAGGCTCGCCGGCAGCAGCCGGCGCACGGCGTCGGCGAGCCGGTCACGGGAGGACAGCGCCAGCAGGTACGTGGGTGAGCGTTGCAGCATGGTCACCCGGGCCGCCCGTCGGGCCAACGCCGGCACCAGCGTCACGGCGGTGGCGCCACTGCCGATCACCACCACCCGACGGCCGGTGAGGTCGAGGTCGGCGGGCCAGTGCTGGGGGTGCACGATCCGGCCGGTGAACCGTTCCTGACCGGTGAAGTGCGGCGTGTGGCCGGCCTCGTACCGGTAATAGCCGGTGCAGGCGTACAGGAAGGAGCAGGTCAGTACGACGGTCTCGGTGGTGTCCTCGCGGCGGACGTGCACCGTCCAGCGGGCCTGGTGGCTGTCCCATTCGGCCCGCTCGACGCGGTGCCGCAACCGGATGTGTCGGGTGACGTCGTGCTCGTCGGCGGTACGACACAGGTAGTCGCGGATCGTGTCGCCGTCGGCAAGGCTCTTCGGGGCGGTCCACGGCGCGAACGAGTAACCGAGGGTGAACATGTCCGAGTCCGAACGCACACCCGGGTAGCGGAACAGGTCCCAGGTGCCGCCGATCGCGTCGCGCGCCTCGACCAGCGCGTACGTCCGGCCCGGGTGGCGACGCCGGAGGTGGCAGG
This sequence comes from Micromonospora sp. NPDC000442, assembly GCF_042898635.1. NCBI lineage: Bacteria > Bacillati > Actinomycetota > Actinomycetes > Micromonosporales > Micromonosporaceae > Micromonospora > Micromonospora sp. NPDC000442. The sequence goes on from NZ_JBIAYZ010000033.1 coordinate 12,954, forward strand.
CGGCTCCGATGCCGGAGAGACCGGCGCCGACGATGAGCACGTCGACATGCTCTGGGGTCATCTCGCCTCCCGCCCGCGCAGTGCTGATCGAGACCCTATCGCCTGCGGCCGGTGGGTTCCGGGTTCACGTGGTGAGCAGGGCCGCCGCCGCGTCGAGCAGCGCGAGTTCGGTCGGGGTCTGGGTGGGGTTGGCCCGCCGGATGGCCAGGGCCTCGGTGACGAGCGGGACGGCGTGATCACGCAACGCGTGTCGGTAGGCGCGCTGCATCTCGTCGGCGGCGGCCGCCATCGGTTGTTCCGGGTCGACGGCGGCCTGGGCGAGGATCAGGGCGGTCATCGCCACGTCCAGGCCGGGCGGGCCGTGCCGGACGTTGCGCCAGTCGAGCAGCACCGGGCCGCCCGGGTCGAGGATGACATTGTCCGGGTGCAGGTCAAGGTGCAGGATCCGGTCGCCGTGTTGGGCGCCGGGCAGCGGTGCGACGGCGTGCAGCCGACGGTGCAGCCCGGCGAGGACGGCGGCGGCCGGTGTCACCTCAATGGTGCCGGCCACCAGTGCCTGGAGCATCGTCGGCCCGTCCACCCGCTGCATGACCAGGTCCGCACCGTCGGCCCGGTGCACCCGGGGCACCGGGAAACCGGCGGCGTGCAGGTGGGACATGAACCGGGCCTCGACGGCCACGTCGGTGCCGTCGCGGTAGCGGCGCAGCACCCGGGCGTCGTCGAGGGCGTACACGTCGGCGTCACGGCCGGCGGCGAAGGGGGTCGCTGCCATGGGTAGCACGGTAACCGGCAGCGCCCAGGGCCACGATGGACGGCGAGCGGGGGCACCGAGCGTGGTTTCCCTGTGACAGGCTGGGATGACGACGAGGGGCGCCGGAGGTGATGGTCACGTTACGCACGCTCGAACTCGTTGCCGTGCCGGACATGTCGCCGCTCGACCTCGACGTGGCCGTCGGCGCGACGGTCGCCCTGGTCGCCCGGCCCCGGCCGGCCACCGCCGTGGCGCGGGTGGTGGCCGGGCTGGCCGCGCCGGTCACCGGCCGGATCCTGGTCGGCGGCCGCGACGTCACCGACCTGCCGCCGCTGCGCCGCCGCATCGGGTACGTGCCGGCCGGTGGTGCCCTGCTGCCCCACCTCACCGTCGGGCGCAACATCTCCTACGGTCAGCGCCGACGCCAGTGGGTACGTGACGTTGCCGAGGGCTGGGCGGCCGTCCTGGTCGACCGGCTCGAACTCGCCCCGACCCTGGGTCTGCGGCCGCACCTGCTGTCCGAGGCGCAACAGTTCCGGGTCGCGCTCGCCCGGGCCATGGCCTGTCTGCCCGAGGTGCTGGTGGTCGACCTGCCGGCCCCGGTCGACGGGGTGTGCCTGCCGGACCTGCTCCGGCGTACGGCGCCGCCGGACGCCCCGGGCGTGACGGTGCTGCTCTGCTCGGCCGAGGAGGAGGTGCTGGGCGGCGTGACCGAGCGGGTGCCCGTCGTCGACGATGTCCCGCCCGGTCCGGTCCAGCCGGCGGTGCGGGCATGACCGGGGTCGGGTTGCGTCGCCGTACGCTGCTGGGCGCCGCAGCGGCGGCCACGGTCGCGGCGGCCGGGGGCTGCGGGCAGGGGCGCCGGTCGGTGCAGGTGGCGGTCGTCTGGGCCGGCGGCGAGCTGGCCCGGTTCCGGGAGGTGGTTGCCGGCTACCCGACGACCGTGCAGGTGGTCGGTGTGGGCAACGACATCGACGCGTTCCTGACCGCGCGTCGCGCCGCCGGCACCAGCCCCGACGTGGCGATCCTGCCCCGCCCTGGTCTGGTGGTCGAGTACGCCCGGCGGGGCTGGCTCAGCGAGGTGGCCCCGGCGGTCAGTTACACCGCCCCGGCCGGCATGAGCGACCTGCTCAGCGTCGACGGGCGTCGCTACGGTGTCTGGGTCAAGGCGGCGCACAAGTCGCTGTTCTGGCATTTTCCGTCGACACTGGCCGAGCCGCCGAGGTCCTGGGACGCGCTGGTGAGCCTGACTCGCCGGCTCGGCGAACGGCACCGGGCGGGTGCGGGCCCGGCCCCGCTGGCGATCGGTGCCGCCGACGGTTGGGTGCTCACCGACTGGTTCGAGAACGTGCTCGGCGACGTCGCCGACGTGGACCTGTACGAGGCGTTGGCCCGTGGTGAGGCCGACTGGCGGAGCCGGCCGGTGCAGTACGCGCTGGAGCGGCTCGCCGAGCTGTGGAGTGTGGATGGCGCCTTCCCGGGCGGGGGGCGGCGGGCCCTGCTCACCCAGTTCGAGGAGTCGATCATCCAGGTGGTGTACCACCGCGAGGCGGCCATGGTGTTCGGGGCCGACTTCGTCGACGCGGTGGTCGCCCGGTTCCGCCGTGGTACCGAGCCGCTGGCCACCTTCCGTTTTCCCGGTGCCCGGGTGGCCGACCAGCCGCTGATCGTCGGCGGCGACGCGGCGGTGGCGTTCGCCGGCTCCAGCGACGGGGCGGAACTGGTGCGCTGGCTCAGCGACGCGGTGGCCTTCCTGCCGTGGCTGGACGCCGGCGGCTACCTCTCCCCCAACCTCGCCGTACCGGTGGACAGCTACCGCGACCCGTTGCGCCGACGCCTGGCCGGCGAGCTGCGCGCCGCCGACACCGTGCAGTTCGACCTCTCCGACCAGCTGCCCGGCACCTTCACCGGCACCGACGGGGTGGGGATCTGGCGAATAATGCAGGACTTCTTCATGAACGTGACCGACGGGGTGCCGGCCCGGGAGGCGGTCCGCCGGGCCACCGGGCAGCTCGCCGAGGCGGCAAGGGCGACGGCGGGGGGCGGCAGGTGAGCCGGGGCCCGCTGCTGGGCGAGCTGGCGGTGCTCGACGATGTCGGGCCACCCCGACGCGGCCGGGCCTACCCGGCGGCCGGCGTCAGCTGGGCGCTGCTGGCACCGGCGGTGCTGCTGCTCGGCGGCCTGCTGGCCTGGCCGGTGCTGCGTACCGTGCACGCCAGTGTCACCACCGACGGCCGTTGGGTGGGCGTCGAACACTACCGGGCCGCCCTCGCCGCCCCCGGCACCGCCGCGGTGATCGGGCGCACCCTGCTGTGGGCGCTGCTGGTACCGACGGTGGTCACGGTCCTGGGCTATCTGCTCGCGGCAGCCTCCCGGCGTTCCCAGGAGGGCTGGCTGGTCCGGCTCATCCTGGTGGTGCCGACCGCGCTGCCGCTGGTGGTCACCGGCGTGACCTTCCGGCTGCTCTACGATCCCGACCCGGAGCGCGGGCTGGCCACCCTGCTGCTGGCCCGGGCGACCGGACGCGACCCGGAGCAGCTGCCGCAGCTGCTCGGGCCGGACCTGGTCACCGTGGCGGTGATGTCGGCGTTCGTGTGGGCCTGGGTCGGGCTGGCGATGCTGGTGTTCCGGGCCGCTCTCGACGCGGTGCCGACCGGCCTCGTCGACGCGGTCCGGGCCTTCGGCGGCACCCGCCGCGACGTGCTCTGGGACGCGCAGTGGCGACCACTGCTGCTGCGTACCGTCGCGGTGGTTTTCGCCCTGGTCGCCGTCGGCACCAGCCGCACCTTCGACCTGATCCTGGTGATGACGCCGGGTTCGGTGCGGGACGAGGCGGCGGTGCTCTCGCTGCGGATCTGGCAGACCTCGGGTGCGACGACCACCGGCGAGGGTGCCGCCCTGGGCGTCGTCTGGCTGGTCGCGGTGACCGCCGGCATGCTGGTGGTGGCCCTGTTCGTCCGGCAGGCGTGGCCGCCCCCGCAGCAGCCGGCGGGCAGCGCGGTGACCGCGTCGCCACCGCGGCGGCTGGTCCGGCTGCTCGCCGCGGGCGCGGCGATCGCCTGGCTGCTGCCGCTGGGGGTGCTGGCGGCCACCTCGTTGCAGAATCCGGTACGGGCGGCCACCGGCGGCTGGTGGTCCGGCCCGCCGGGTCTGGACTCCTACCGGGCCGTGCTCAGCGGCGCGGAGCTGTGGCGCAGCCTCGGCTTCACGCTGGTGCTCGCCGTCGTCGTCACCGCCGCGGTGCTGGGCGTCGCGCTGCTCGCGGCGTACCCGCTGGCCTGGCTGACCGGGCCGGCCGCCCAGGTCACCGGGCTGGTGCTGATGGCCGCAGTGGTGGTTCCGGTGCAGGTGATCGCCGGCCCGCTCAACGAGGTGCTCGGCCTGGCGCTGTCCTCCGGCACAGCCCGTGGGGTGGCCCTGGTGCACATCGCCCTGGGTGTTCCGTTCGCGGTGCTGGTGTTGCGCAACTCCTTCGCCGACCTGCCCGCCGAGCAGGTCCGTGGCGCCCGGATCGGCGGGCGGCACTGGTGGGGCACGTTGCGCCGGTTGGCCCGGCACAACCGCACCGCGCTGGTGGCGGTGGCGGTCCTGGAGTTCGTGCAGGTGTGGAACGACCTGGTGGTGGGTCTGCTGTTCAGCGGGCCGGACGCCGCCCCGCTCGGGTTGTTCCTCGCCTGGCAGACCCGTGGCTTCGTGGCCGGCAGCGGCACCCTCGCCGCCGGTTGCGTGCTCGCCTCGATCCTGCCGGTGCTGGTGTTCGTGCTGGCCCGCCGGCAGGTGGTCGCCGGCTTGGTCGCCGGGGGTGTGCGGTGAGCGAGTCCGCACCACGGCAGGCTGGCCGGCGGTCACGGCTGCTGAGCGTGCTGCTGGCTGCCGGCGGGGTGGTCGGTGCCGGGATCAGCGCCGTGCTCGGCAACGTCACCGGCAACCTGCTCTCCGAGTTGTCGCTGACCGTCCTCGGCTCGGCGAGCCTGGGCCTGGCGGCGCTCGGGGTGGCCGCGTCCTTCCTGGTGGAGTGGCGGCGACGGCAACACGAGCAGCTGCTGGCCGGCGAGGAGGCCGAGGCCCAGGCGGGCAGCAGCGCACCGACGCTGCCCTGGCCGGCCGGGTACACCGGCCGGCAGGGCCAGGCGGAGGCGGTGGTGGCCATGCTCGCCCCGGAACACGCGGTGGCGGTGGTGGGCCGGCGTGCCGTCGGTACCTCCTGGTGCGCGATCCAGGCGGCGAACCTGAGCCGCGCGGACTTCCCCGACGGGCAGTACTACCTCGACCTGCGCCGAGGTGGCCGGGCCCGCTCGCCCCGGGAGGTGCTGGCCGCGCTGGCCCGCATCGTCGGCACCCGGGCACCCCGGTCCGGCCGATCGGACGACCTCGCCGACGCCGCCGACGAGCTGCGCGGTCAGTTGGACGGTCGCAAGGTGCTGCTGGTGCTGGACAACGTGGACTCACCGGCGCAGGTCCGGCCGCTGCTGCCGCCCACCGCCCGGACCTGCCGGCTGCTGCTGGCCGGCACCGGCCGGCTCGCCGCGGTCGACGGGGTGGTGGCGTACTGGCTGGCCGAGCCGGACGTCGACGATGCGGTGGAGATGTTCGCCGACGCCGGAGCGGCCACCGCGGTGGCCCGCCCGCACCGCCCGGACCCGCGCTCCGACCCGGCGGTCCGGACCATCGTCGAGCTGTGCGGACGGCAGCCGCGCGCGGTGACGGAGCTGGGACGGCGCAGCGCACAGCACGGCTGGCGGCCCGCCGACGTGCTGCACGCGCTGCACCGCGCCGCCGACACACCTCCGCACCAGCGGGTGGGCGTGTCACCGGTGGCGGCGCTGGTCACCGCCCGCGACACCGCGTACCACGCGCTCAGTGGCGAGGCTCGCCGGCTGTGGCGACTGCTGTCGCTGAGCCGGGTGCCGCTGGACCGGGCGACCATCGCCGCGCTCGCCGGACGCCGACCGCACCGGGTCGCCGCCCTGCTGGACGAGCTGGCCGACGGCGCTTTCGTCGTCGGCGCGCCCGGTGACCGGTACGAGGTTCGTGCGCTGCTCGCCGGGTACGCCCGGATGCATCTGCGCGAGGCCGAGCCGGTGCACCGGCGGGTCACCGTGCAGGCACGGCTGACCCGGCATCTGGCCCGCCGGGCCGAACAGCAGGTGGCTGCCCTGGCGACCGGTGCGCTCGACCGCAACCATCGCCTGCCCGACGACGACCCGTACGGCTGGTTCGACCTGCATCAGGAGTTGCTGCTGGCGGTGGTGAAGGTGCCGGTCGGCGCGGTGGAGACGCTGCCGCGCCGGGTGCGGGACTGGTGGTTCCGGCTGGCCGTGGCGCTGTGTGGCTGGCTCGCCCACACCGAGCGGCTCGACGAGTGGGAGGACGTCTGTCGGACGGTGCTGGCCAACCCCACCGCCCAGGACCGGCCGGAGATCGCCGGTTGGGCCCACAACGAGCTGGGCGTGCTGCGTCGCCGCCGGCACGACCCGTACGGCGCGGTGGCCGCGCTGAGTCTGGCGGTGGCCGGGCAGGGCCGCCGGGGCACCGCCCAGGCGCGGATGAATCTCGGGCTGGCCCTGCTCGACCTCGGCCGCACCGACGAGGCGGTGGAGCATCTGGAGCTGTCGCGGCGGCACCGGGCCAGCGCCGACCGCGCCGGTCAGGCGCTCAGCGACCTCGGGCTGGGTGCGGCGAGGCTGGCGCGGCACGAGCTGGAGACCGCGCACGACCTGTTGGTACGGGCGGCGAACTCGTTCCGTTCGCTGGGCGACGCACGCGGCTACGCGGCCGCGTTGACCAATCTGGTGCTGGTCCACTCGGCGATGGGTGAGCACCTCGACGCGGCGCAGGCGTGGCGGGCCGCGCTGCGCGAGTACGAGTCGCTCGGTGACCCGACCAACCGGGCGGTGGCGCTGCTCAACGCGGGCGTGGCGTTGCTGGGCGTGGCGCCGGGGCAGGCCCGTCAGGCGTACGGACTGCTGGCCGAGAGCTGGCGGTTGCGCGAGGGTGGCCGCCCGGATGCCGGGCTGGGCCGGACGCTGTTGCACCTGGGCGACGCGGCGGCGGCGCTCGGCGACGACGAGGAGGCCCGTGGGCACTGGGCGGACGCGGCGGCGATCTGCGAGGTGGCCGGGGACGACGACGGCCAGCAGGCGGCCGACGCCCGCCTGGCCGGTGAGCGCCCGGCCGAGCCGCGCCCGGGGTGACCGCGGCGGCTACCCGTGTTGCACCGCCGCGACGGTGGCGATTCCCGCGTCGATGGCCGAGGCGGTGTTGGCCGCGTAGCCCAGCACCAGGCCGGGCCGGTAAGGGCGCAGGCAGTGCCAGGACAACGGCTGCACCTTCACCCCACGCGCCAGCGCCGCCGCAGCGAGTTCCGTGTCGACCACGTCGCTGTCGAGGGTGACCGTCAGGTGCAGCCCGGCCGCCGCGCCGTGCACGGTGGCCCCCGGCAGGTGACGGGCCAGGGCGGCGGTCATCGCGTCCCGGCGGCGTACGTGCCGCCGGCGCAGCAGCCGCAGTTGCCGTTCGAGCGCCCCGGAGGTGAGCAGCTCGGCGAGCACGAGTTGAGGCAGGACGGCGTTACCCAGGTCGGCGTTGCGTTTGGCGGCCACCACCGCGTCCCGGTAGCGGCGGGGCACCAGCAGCCAGCCGATCCGCAGCGCCGGTGCGAGCAGCTTCGACACGCTACCGGCGTAGCACACCTGCTCGGACAGGGTGGCCCGCAGCGCGGGCACCGGCGGGCGGTCGTAGCGGTGCTCGGCGTCGTAGTCGTCCTCGATGACCAGGCCGCCCGTGCGGGTCCAGTCGGCGAGTTGGCGGCGTCGTTCGCCGTCGAGCACCGCGCCGGTCGGGAACTGGTGCGCCGGGGTGAGCATCACCGCCGGCACCCCACTGGCCGTCAGTTCGTCCACTCGCACACCGGCGGCGTCCACCCGGATCGGCACGGTGGTCATCCGCCAGTTGTCGAGGTGCTGACGGACGCCGAGCGAGCCCGGATCCTCCACGCCGACCGTGGTCACTCCGTCGTCGCGCAGCGCCTGGGCCAGCAGGCCGAGCGCCTGGGAGACCCCGGTGGTGATGATGACCTCGGCCGGGTCGACACCGATGCCCCGGCTGCGGGCGAGCCATCCGGCGACGGCGCGGCGCAGGGCCGGCGTGCCGCACGGGTCGCCGTAGCCGAGGTCGGCGGCGACCAGCCGGCCCAGCACCGCCTTCTCGGCCCGCAACCAGTCCTGCCGGGGAAAGGCCGCCAGATCGGGTACGCCGGGCGTGAGGTCGATGTGGGCCGGGATGGTGCGTACGGTGTCGAAGATGTCGGTGTCGGGTGCGGCGCGGAACACGGCGGCCGGATCGGCCATCCGGGCCGGCGACGTTCCGCCCGCCGGCTCGGCGGCCGGGCTCGTCGCCGTGAGCGCGCTGGCCACGACCACCGTGCCGGCGCGGCCCCGGCCGGCGACGTGCCCGTCCTCCATCAGACGCTGGTACGCCTCCACCACCACGCCCCGCGACACCCCCAGGTCGGCGGCGAGGGTCCGGGTGGCCGGCAGCCGCGATCCGACGGGAACCACGCCGTCGGCGATCGCCCGGCGCAGCCGGTCGGTGAGCCAGGTGGCCCGGCCACCCGGCGGCGCCTGCCCGACGTCCAGGTGCAGGAAGTCCGCCCCGGCGTTGAGGGTCGGCTCCGCCGCCGGGTGAGGCGTCCGGCCCGGATCGGTCCCGGTCGTTGTGGACCTATCGGTGGGTACGGTTTTGGCACTGCTCATCGGACCATTGTGGCGGCAGGGTGGTGGTGAACCCATCGCCGACCAGGGAGCAGTTCTCGTGACCGTCGCATTCCTGCTGACCACGCTCGTGGTGGTCGTGACCCCGGGCGCCGGGGTGCTGTTCACCCTCTCCGCCGGGCTGACCGGTGGGCACCGGGCCGCCCTGCTCGCCGCCGTGAGCGGCACGTTGGCCACGTTGCCGCACCTGGTGGCGGCGGTGACCGGGCTCGCCGCGCTGCTGCACTCCAGCGCGCTCGCCTTCGACCTGATCAAGTACCTGGGCGTGGGCTACCTGCTCTGGCTGGCGGTGGCGACGTTGCGCGAGCGGGGCGCGTTCACCGTCGACGACAACGGCCCTGCCCGGCCGGCCCGGCAGATCATCGGCTCGGCGGTGGCGATGAACCTGCTCAACCCGAAGCTGACGATCTTCTTCGTCGCGTTCCTGCCGCAGTTCGTCCAGCCCGGCAGCCCGGGTGCGCTCGGCCGGATGCTCGGCCTGGGCGCGGTCTTCACGGCGACGACCCTTGTGGTCTTCGTCGGCTACGGGCTCGGTGCCGCCGCGGTACGTCGGCGGGTGCTCGACCGCCCTCGGGTGGCCGACTGGCTGCGCCGGTGCTTCGCCGGGTCGTTCCTGGGGCTCGGGCTGCTGCTGGCCCGCGCCGAGGCGTGAGCGGACCGGAGCCGGACATGTTCTTCCAGCACTCATCACAGGTGTGGGCACAACACCCCACGCTCGTCGCCGGTGTGCTGTACGCCGAGGGCGTCGCCGGAGCGCCCCGCGCCGAGCTGCCGCTGGCCGAGTTGCTCGGGACGGCCCGCCGCAGGCTCGACGGGACCACCGAGGCGGCGTTCGCGGAGATCCAGGCGTGGCGGCGGGCGTTCGCGCGGATGGGTCTGGCGCCCACGCGGTACCGGTGCGCGGCGGAGTCGCTGCTGCGGCGGCTGCGCACGGCCGGCGATCTGCCGAGGGTGCACCCGCTCGTGGACCTCGGCAACGCCGTCTCGGCCGCGTACGCCGTGCCGGTGGGGATCCTCGACGTCGACCGGTGTGGTGGTGGCATCGAGGTACGGCCGGCCCGGGGCGACGAGCGCTACCTGACCTTCGGCGGGGTCGAGGAGCATCCCGAGCCCGGTGAGGTGATCTTCGCCGATCCGCTCGGTCGGGCACACGCCCGACGTTGGACCAACCGGCAGAGTGGCTGGTCGGCGGTGCGCGACGACACCGACACCGTCCTGGTGGTGGTCGAGGCGATGCACCACCGGGCGGACCGCGACGTGCCGGCGGTGCTCGACGCGCTCGCCGCCGGCCTGCGGCACGGCTGGGGCGTCTCGGCGCGCATCAGCATGTTGACCCCGGACGAGCCTCGGTTCGCGGCGTAGGCCGGTGTCGGGGCCTGCGGTCGTGCCGAGTTCCGGCGGCGGCCGGGGAGGCGGGGTCGGTTCGGGACGGCCGGCACGGGGCGGCCGTCCCGGACCCGGTTCCGCACAGGTCAGCGGGTCTCGCCCGGCGCGAGGTAGCGGTAGCCCGGCACGGTCTCGCCGAACCAGCCGTTGACGCTGGCCAGGCCACGCTCGTTGAGTTGGGCGTCGTGGATCGGCAGGACCTCGGGCGCACCGACCCCGACCGCGAAGTCGATCGCCTCGGTCAGCTTCAGCCAGGACGCCTGCGCGGGCACCAGCAGGGTCCGCACCGGCCGGTCCGGCTGGGCCAGCGAGTCGCCCGGGTGGTAGACCGCGTCGGCCACGAGGTAGCCGAGATTCGGGCAGTCGGGCTGGCCTCCGTGGATGGTGGCGTGCCGTCCGCCGATCGCGGTGACATCGAGGCCGGCGGCGGTGAAGCGCTGCCCCGGGCGCACCCGGGTCACCGGCAGCGGTGCCAGGTGCGGCAGGGCGGCACCCTCCGGTGCGAAGACCGGTACACCGAGGCCGGCGAGCCGGAGCACGTCGATGTGGTCGGTGTGCTCGTGACTGACCAGTACGGCGTCCGCGCCGACCAGTGCCCGCGGTTCGCTCCAGGTGCCCGGGTCGATGACGAGCACGACGCCGTCGTGTTCGAGCCGGACGCAGGAGTGCGTGTACTTCGTGATCCGCATCCCGGGACGGTACGCCGACGAACCCGCCGCCGGGTGCCGGTGCTCGCCGGCGCTGCCTCCGGTGCCGGCTGCCCGCTGCCGCGCTACGTCAAGCCCGACGTCAGGTCCGGGCCGATGTCAGGTCCGGGGCGGGCGCCGCCGCCCGGCGCTGGCACGTCCGGCCGGCGGTCGCTCCGCCGCCGCCTCGGCCACCTGGCACAGGTCGGTGAGCGGGTCGACCGCCTGCGCCGCGCAGGCCACCCGTTGCAGCAGGTCCCGCAGGGTGCCGGCCTGCTCCGACGACAACTCCCGCAGCAGGCGCGACTCGACCGCGCCGAGGGCCTCGCGGCGGTGCCGGGCGGCCGCCCGGCCGGTCTCGGTGAGGGTGACCAGGCGGCTGCGCCGGTCCGCCGGATCGGGTCGGCGCAGCACCAGCCCGGCTTCCTCCAGGTCGTCGATCAGGTACGTCAGCACGGTGCGGTCGATGCCCAGTTCCTCGGCGATGGCGCCCTGGTTGCGGGCCGGTTCCCGGTCGGCCGAGGTGAGCACCTGGTATCCGCGGGGTCCGCCGGGCAGGTCCCCAACGGCATGGTCGGCGGCGCGGATGTAGGCGCGGAAGACGACACCGAGCATCCAACCGAGGTCGTCGTTGATCGGGTCGCTGGCCCGGGCACCGCTCATCCACCCACGATAGCGTAGGTCACATATTTTCTAGGGCAATGATGTTCTGTGCGACATAACATTTTCCCTGCGGTGGTACGCGCCGCAGGACCGGAAGGACGGCCGAGATGAGCGACTACGGGCACCCACTGACCTTCGGGTCGTTTCTCACGCCCGGCAACGCCGACCCGACGCGGCCGGTCGGCCTGGCCATGCTCTCCGAACAGGTCGGGCTCGACCTGGTGACGTTCCAGGACCATCCGTACCAGCCGGCGTTCCTGGACACCTGGACACTGCTCAGCTTCGTCGCGGCCCGCACCGAACGGGTACGCCTGTCCGCCAACGTCACCAACCTGCCGCTGCGCCCGCCCGCCGTGCTCGCCCGGGGCGTGGCCAGCCTCGACCTGCTCAGCGGCGGCCGAATGGAACTCGGCCTCGGCGCCGGCGCGTTCTGGGACGCCATCGAGGCGATGGGGGGCCGCCGCCTCTCCCCCGGGCAGGGGGTGCGCGCCCTGGAGGAGGCAATCGAGATCATCCGCCAGATCTGGGACGTCGACGCCCAGGGCGGCGTCCGGGTCTCCGGCGAGTTCCACCGGGCGGTCGGCGCCAAACGCGGGCCGGCTCCCGCCCACGACGTGGGCATCTGGCTCGGCGCCTACAAGCCGCGCATGCTGGCGTTGACCGGACGGCAGGCGGACGGCTGGCTCCCCTCGCTGGCCTACCTGCAACCCGGCGATCTGGCCCGGGGCAACACCATCATCGACGAGGCCGCCGCCGGTGCCGGACGCTCCCCCGCCGACGTGCGTCGGCTGCTCAACGTCAACGGACGGTTCGCGGCCACCGGACGTGGCCCGCTGGACGGTCCGGCCGAGCAGTGGGCCGAGGAACTCGCCGACCTGGCGCTCACGGAGGGGATCAGCACTTTCATCCTGGCCAGCGACGATCCGGACGACCTGCGGCGGTTCGCCGCCGAGGTGGCACCGGCCACCCGGGAACTGGTCGCCGCCGAACGCGCCGACCCCCCGACCGCTGTCCCGGCCGGGCCGGCCCCCACCGCGACCGGTCCGGCCGGCAGCTCGGCCGACCCGACCCGCACCGCCAACGACCCGACCGGCGCCTCGGCCGGGCGGCGCCGCACCGCGACCGACCCGACCGGTGGCCCGCACACCAGCACCACGTCGGCCGGCCCGACCGCACGCCCGACCAAGGTCGGCGCGGCTGCGTTCGCCGTGGTTCCGACACCCGATGACGGCGTACGCCGCAGCGAGGTGCGGGTGTGGGACGAGGCCGCCCGCCCGACCTGACCGGTCCCGGATCCGCAACGCACCTACACCGCCCACGATCAGGCCGGCGCACAGCACCTGATCGATGTGCACGACGGTCTGCGTGCCGAGCTGGCCCAGATTCACGACCTGATCGAGCAGGTCGCGGCGGGTCTGATCGACGTGGGTACGGCCCGCTCGCACATCAACACGATGACGATGCGGCAGAACAAGTGGACGTTGGGCACCTACTGCGAGTCGTACTGCCGGGTGGTCACCACCCACCACACGATCGAGGACCGGTCACTCTTCCCGCACCTGCGGCGGGCCGATTCCCGACTCGCACCGGTCATCGACCGACTCGAGGAGGAACACCACGCCATCCACGACGTCCTGGAGGGCGTCGACCGGGCGCTTGTCGCCTTCGTGGCCACCCCGGACGGCATGGCCGACCTGCGGGCCGCGGTGGACCTGCTCAGCGACACGCTGCTGTCCCACCTGTCGTACGAGGAACGCGAACTGGTCGAACCGATCGCCCGACTCGGCGCGCACTAGGCATCATCGGGGAATGCAGCCAACCCGGGGGCACCGGTGCGTACCCCACACCGCCGACGTGCGGATCGAGGCGTGGGCACCGGACCGGGCCGGCTGTGTGGCCGAGGCCGTCGCCGCGCTGGTCGGGTCGTTCACCGAGGCCGACGGGGCCCCGCCCCGCGCCGAGCGGGTGTTCCACGCGCCGCCCGCTGCCGACGAGGACCTGCTGGTGGCCGTCCTCGACGAAGTGATCTTCCGAATGGAGACGACCGACGAGCTGCCGCTGGCGACCGAGGTGATCGACAACGGCGTCGACGGGCTGCTGGTGCGCTGGCGCACCACCGCCACCACCGACCTGGACCTCACCGGCGCGGTGCCCAAGGCGGTCTCGCTGCACGAACTGCGCTTCGGTCCGGACGGAGACGGCTGGTCCTGTGCCGTGACGCTGGACGTGTGACGTCACCCGCCCGCCGACACCGGCACGACCCCCCGGTCAGCTGCTGCTCAGCCCTTGACCACACCGAGCGGCACCAACCGGGCCACCTTGCGGCACAGGCCGGCGCCCTCGGCGGCCTCGACGACAGCCGCGATGTCCTTGTACGCCGACGGCATCTCCTCGGCCAGGCCGCGCCGCGACGCCCCGCGCACCGCGATGTCCCGCGCCGCCAACTGGGCACGCGGGTCGGTGCCCTGGCCCGCGGTCACGGCCTGCTTGCGACTGCGCACCCGGCCCGCCCCGTGGCAGGTGGAGGCCCAGGCCGGCGAACCGCTCACCCCGGTCAGCACGTACGAGCCGGTGCCCATCGAGCCGGGGATGAGCACCGGCTGGCCGGCGGCGCGCAGCTCGTCGGGCAACTCGGGGTGCCCGGGCGGCAGGGCCCGGGTGGCGCCCTTGCGGTGGACGCAGAGCCGCCGCGCGACACCAGCCACGACATGCTCCTCGAGCTTGGCGAGGTTGTGCGAGACGTCGTAGACCAGGTCGAGTCGTCGCCCGGTCTGCCGCTGGAAGACCTGACCCGCCGCGTGGGCGAGCAACTGCCGGTTGGCCCGCGCGTAGTTGGCCGCAGCCGCCATCGCGCCCAGGTAGTCGCGTCCTTCGGCGCTGGCGACCGGTGCACAGGCGAGTTGCCGGTCCGGTACCCGGATGCGGTGCCGATCCATCACCCGCTCCATGACCCGCACGTGATCGGTGCAGATCTGGTGGCCCAGGCCCCGCGAACCGCAGTGGATCATTACGCAGACCTGACCGGTACGCAGCCCGAACGCCTCGGCCACCGACTCGTCGTACACCTGCTCGACGGCCTGTACCTCCAGGAAGTGGTTGCCGGAGCCGAGGCTGCCCACCTGGCGCGCGCCGCGCTCGATCGCCCGGTCGCTGACCTGGGTCGGGTCGGCCTCGTCCACCGCGCCGTGGTCCTCGCACCGGTCCAGGTCCCGCTGCACGCCGAAGCCACGCTGCACCGCGTACCGGGAACCGCCGCGCAGCACCGCGTCCAGCTCCTCGCGGCTGGTCAGCTGCCACACCGCCCCGCTGCCCATGCCCCGGGGGGTGGCCGCGCTGAGCCCGTCCAGCACCGCGTCCAGGCGCGGTCGTAGTTCGTCGCGGCCCAGGTCGGCGACGAGCAGCCGGACCCCGCACGAGATGTCGAATCCGACCCCGCCCGGCGAGACGACACCGCCCGCATCGACGTCGGTGGCGGCGACCCCGCCGATCGGGAAGCCGTATCCCCAGTGCAGGTCCGGCATCGCGTACGAGGCGTCGACGATGCCGGGCAGGGTGGCCACGTCGGCGACCTGTTCCAGCGACCGGTCCGCCGCCGGGTCGGGCAGCAGGGACCGGGACGCGAAGACCACTCCCGGCACCCGCATCGGGTCGTGCCGCTCGATCCGGAACCGGTACGGCGACTCCTCGACCACCTCCATCGGGGGCAGCTACCCGGGTTCGGCGCCCCTACACCTGCCGGCCACCGGCAGCACACCCTCGTCGCCTCCGGACGTGCCGCGCGGCCACCGCCGTACGTCGAGGAGCGACCCTCATCCGCGTCGCCGGGCGGCAGACGACTCACCGGCACCGCCCTACCGTCGGTGTCGACGTCCGCGGTCGGATCGAGGCGGGGTCCAGGCCGTTCAGGCGCCAGGCGGCCAGGCACTTCGACCCTGACGCTGACCTCGGCGGCACCGCAGACGGACCGCGCTCGGACGGGCGCCGAACCAGTAGGAGGACCGGTGTCTCGCAGCAGATTGACCTGGATCGGGCTGGTCGCGCTGACCTGGGCGGCGATGATGTCGTTCGGAGGCGTGGCGGCCGAGACCGTGATGCTCTACCCCAACATCTTCCACGACGCCCCGGCATCGCTGGAGCGCGCCCGCGACTTCCTGACGGTCAGCGGCCCGAGGGACTACTTCCCGCCGCTGGGCGCCTCGGTGGTGCTGCTCGGCGTGGCCACCACGGTACTCACCTGGCGAGATCGCCGACTGCGGTGGTGGGTCGCCGCCGCGACGATGGTCTTCATCGCGTGTGAGTTCCTGTTCTCGGTCGTCTTCTTCTGGCCCCGCAACGAGATCATGTTCGTCGACCCGGTCGGCGTCCACTCACCGCAGTACCTGCGCCAGGTGGCGGAGGAGTTCGTCGCCGGGCACCGGGTACGGCTCGCCGGTGGCGCGGTGACCGCCGCGCTGGCCTTCACCGCTCTGCTGCGCTGGGCCCGTACCACCGCAGCAGAGCCGGGGACCCGTACCACGGTCACACCTGGTAGAAGCGACGGTAGCGGCGGATGAGCCGCCACTGCACGAGCACCGCGGCCACGGTCAGCAGCATCATCACCAGAGTCGCCGCCGCCGCGTAGCCGTACCGCAGGTACTCGAACCCGGTCTGGTAGACGAAGAGCGACAGGTAGGTGGTGGCGTACGGCGGGGGGCCGCCGTCGGTCACCACGAACGCCGGCACGAAGGTGAAGTGCAGACTGGCCACGGCGTCGCGGACGGCCAGCAGGGCGAGCACCGGAGCCATCAGCGGCAGGGTGATCCGGCGGAAGACGTCCCAGCCGGTGGCGTCCTCGATGGCGGCCATCTCGTACACGTCACGGGGCAGCGCCCGCCGGGCGGCCAGCAGCACCACGAAGGTCTCCCCCATGGTGAACAGGCTCATCAGGATGATCCCGGCGCGGGCGCTTGTCGGGTCGGTCAACCACTGCGGCGGCGTACGCCCCAGCGCGGTCAGCCCGTGCTCCCCGCCGACCCGCAGCAGTTGGTTGATCGGCCCGTACAACGGGTTGAACAGCCACAGCCAGAGCAGGCCGTACGCGATCTCCGGCACGGCGGTGGGCAACAGCACGGCGGTGCGGGCGGTGCCGACGCCGGCCGCCCGACGGTGCAGCAGCAGCGCCAGGCCCAACGCCAGCAGCACCCGCAGCGGTACGGCCACCAGCGCGAAGACCACCGAGTTGAGCAGCGCCACGCGGAAGATCGGGTCGTCCAGCAGGGCGGCGAAGTTGTCCAGCCCGGCCCAGGTCGGGCGGCGCAGCAGGTCGTATTCGGTGACCGACATGCCGAGCGTGACCAGGGCGGGCACCAGCACCAACCCGACCAGCCCGATCAGGTACGGCGCCAGCATCAACGCCAACTGCCGCCGCGCCCGGGTGTCCGGGCCGCGCACCGGCCGGCCCGCCCGCCGGCCGGGCGCCGCGCCGCTGGCGCTCACGGCTGGTACCGGCGGCCGGTCGCGGCGTGGAACAGGTGCGTGTCGGCCCACCGCACGTCGAGGCGTACCGACGCGCCCCGCTCGGGCCGGCGGGCGGCCGGCACCCGGGCGACCACCTGTTGCCCGGCGGCGAGGCTGAGGTACGCGAAGGCGTCCTCCCCGATCACCTCGACCCGGTCGACGGTGGCGGGGGTGCCCTCGGCCGCGTCGAGGGCGACTGCCTCGGGTCGGAACCCGATCTCCAGCGGCTCGTCTGTCAGGGTCGGCGCGTCGCCTCGTGGTCGCAGCGGGCCGTCCGCCGGCAGCAGGTTCATCGCCGGTGAGCCGACGAACCGGGCCACGAAGCTGCTCGCCGGGGTGCGCCAGATCTCGTCCGGGGTGCCCACCTGCTCGACCCGTCCGTCGCGCAGCACCGCGATCCGGTCGGCGAGCACCAGCGCCTCGGTCTGGTCGTGGGTGACGTGCACCATGGTCGCCCCGATCCGGTCGTGCAGGGCCCGCAGCTCGGTCCGCATCTCGGCGCGCAACGCCAGGTCCAGGTTGGACAGCGGCTCGTCGAGCAGGAACACGTCCGGTTCGCGGACCAACGCCCGGGCCAGGGCGACCCGTTGACGTTCGCCACCGGACAGCTGCCCGGGCCGGCGGTCGAGCAGCCCGGCGCAGCCCACCGTCTCGGCCGCCGCCCGGGCCCGCTCGCGTGCCAGCCGACGTGGGGTGTCGCGTACCTCCAGCCCGAAGGCGATGTTCTCGACCACGGTCAGGTGCGGGAACAGGGCGTACGACTGGAAGACCATCGACACGTTGCGTCGGCCGGGTCGTTCGTCGGTGACGTCGCGGTCGGCGATGCGGACCCGCCCGGCGGTTACCGGTTCCAACCCGGCGACCACCCGCAGCACCGTCGACTTGCCGGCACCGGAGGGGCCGAGGACCACCAGCAGTTCGCCCCGGGCGACGCTGAGGTCCACCTCGTGCAGCACGGTGGTGTCGCGGTAGGCGGCGCTTACCTGGTCGAGGACGAGCCCGTCGCGCACGCCGCCGCCTCGCTCGTTCACCCGTTCTCCCCTCGGGCGAACATCGGCCGGCTCTTGGCGTCCAGTTCCCGGATCACGTCGTCGAGCTTGTCGCCGCGGTGCACGGCGTTCTCCAGGATGCCGTAGCTGAGATCCTCGATCTCGGGCCAGGTGGAGACGGTCGGCAGGGCCCGGACGGTGGGGATGGCGTCGAGGAAGACCTGCGAGTTGCGGGGTGGCTGGTCCGGGTCCAGGAACGCCGGTGAACGGGACACCTCCATGTGCGACGGCACGGTACGCCCGGTCGCGGCGATGATCCGCTGTCCCTCCTCGTCCATCGCGTACTCCATGAACCGCCACGCGGCGTCCTTGTTCCGCGACCCCCGGGTCATGCAGTACGCGTCGGAGTGCAGCACCCCGACCGGCTGCCGGTAGACCGGCAACGGCGCGACGTCCCACTCGAAGCCGCTGATGGTGCGGAAGTTGGTGGTGGCTCGGCGGGAGGTCATCAGCATGGCGAGCCGGCCGTTGAGGAAACGTGACTCGTCGTCCTCCGCCTCCACCTCGGCGTCGCTGGGCACCACCCCGTACGCCTGCCGCAGGTCGACCAGGTTCCGCAGCGCCTCGCGGGCGGCCGGGCCGTCCAGGGTGAGCCGGGTCGGCCGTTCGGGGTCGTCGACGATCTCACCACCGTTGGACCACACCAGCGGGGCCAGCCGGATGATCGACGGCTCCACACCGAGCCCGTGCACGGCGGGCAGCCGAGCAGCCCCCTCGGCCTCGGTGCCCTTGATCACCAGCCCGCGGTCGTCACGGGTCATCAGGGTGGCGGTGGCGACGAGGTCGTTCCAGGTCCAACCGGCCGTCGGCTCGGGCACTCCGAACTTGGTGAACAGGGTGCGGTTGTAGTAGACGGCGAGGCTGGAGACGTTCTGCGGCAGGCACAGCTGGGCACCCTCCCACTGGAACGCCTCCATCGCGACCGGGTAGTAGTCGGCCGGGTCGAGCACCGACGAGGCGGCGATCCGCTCGTCCAGCGGCTCCACCACCCCCTTGGCGGCGAACTGGCCGTAGAAGCGGTAGTTCATCAGGAACAGGTCCGGGGGTGCGCCGCCGGCGACCGAGGTGGCGAGCCGGGCCAGCAGGTCCTTGCGGTCGCTGGCCTCGATCAGCTGGATCCGCTCGCCGGCTCGGGCCTGCTGGTACGCCTCGATGAGGGTGCGGTACGCGGCCAGTTCCTCCGGAGCGCCGAACACCAGCAGCTTCACCGGATCACCGGCCGACGACCCGCCGCCGGAGCCGCAGCCGGTGAGCGCGAGCAGGGCGCTCAACGCGAGGGCGGACAGGGATCTTATTCGCACGATGGTCAGTCCTCGGATCGGTCGTCGTGGTGCAGGAAACGCCGCTGTGCCAGGGCGAAGACCACAAGTGCGGGCACCGTGGCGATCACCGCCCCGGCCAGGAAGACGGGAAAGTTGGTCGGATCCAGCAGGGACAGCGACCGCAACGCCAGCGGCAGGGTGAACAGGTCACGGTCGTAGACGTAGACCAGCGGGTCGAGGAAGTTGGACCAGGTCAGCACGAAGGTCAGGGCGGTCAGTCCGGCCGTCACCGGACGCACCAGCGGCAACGCGAACCGCCACCAGGTACGCAGCG
This sequence comes from Micromonospora sp. NPDC000442, assembly GCF_042898635.1. Taxonomy (NCBI): domain Bacteria; kingdom Bacillati; phylum Actinomycetota; class Actinomycetes; order Micromonosporales; family Micromonosporaceae; genus Micromonospora; species Micromonospora sp. NPDC000442. The sequence goes on from NZ_JBIAYZ010000033.1 coordinate 32,353, forward strand.
GCGACAGGTCCTCCACCAGGCAGGCGTCGTACAGGTCGGCCGGCAGGGCTCGGAAGGCCAGGTAGTAGACCAGGACGTAGAGCGGTGAGGTGCCGAGCAGCGCCGGCGCGATCAACGGCACGAGGGTGTCGGTCAGCCCGAGCAGCCGGAAGATCGCGAAGCGGGGCACCAGCAGGGCGGTCGCCGGCACCATCAGCGCCACGAGTGAGGCGGCCACCACGACGGCGGTGGTGCGTGGGGCGATTCTGGCCAACGCGAAACCGGCCAGTGCGGCGACGAGCACGCTCAACGGCACCGCCACCACGGCGACGAGCACCGAGTTGAGCGACGCCCGCAGCAGGCCACCGAGGTCGAGGGCGCGCTCGTAGCCGGTGATGGAGAGCGGTTCGGGTACCAGCTGCGGCGTCGGGGACGGCGGTAGGCCGGGCTCGGTGAGGGAGCCGGAGACCAGCAGCAGCAGGGGCGGAACAAAAACCAACAGGACGAAGGCCGCGCCGAGCGTACGCCACAGTCGGGCGGCCCGCTCGGGCAGCGGCGAGGGGCCGCGGGTGCGGCCCCTCGCCAACGTTGTGCCGATGATCGTGTCCCTACTTCAACTTCATCTTCCAGGCGCCGAGGCCGTGCGAGGCAGCGTAGAGGATCCGCTCGCCGGGCACGATGGTCAGCCCGGCCACCTCGACGTTTGGCATGCCACGGGCCGCCTTGGTCCAGGACTTCTTGCCCTTGGGCAGCAGCAGCACCCCGAAGTCGGTGGAGGCGTACAGGTCGCCGGTGACGTCGTCGCGGACCAGATCGGTGATCGGCTGGTCCCCGAAGTCGTACGACCGGTCGCTCCAGGTCGCCCCGTCGGCCGTGGCCGTCACCTCGAACGCGTGGCCGGGCGTGGTCGGCGTGTTCGATCCGTACCCGCTGTAGGAGATCCACGCCCGGGCCGGGTCGGCCGGGTCGATGTGGATGCTTGTGACGAAGCGGTTCGGCGTGGTGGCGGAGTCGACCCGGGTCCAGGTCACCGCGGCGGCCGGCTCGGCGTCGACGTTACGGCTGACGAAGACCCGGCCGGTGCTGGTGGCCGCCCAGGCGGTGGAGCTGTCGGAGTCGACCCGCTGGATGACCGACACCGCACCACCGGCCCGGTCGCCCCAGCCGGCACCGGTCAGGTTGGTGGTGCCCAGCGGCTCCCAGTCACCGCAGTCCTCCTCGTAGGTGCCGGTCCAGGAGTTGCAGATCCGGTCGGCCTCGGCCAGGCTGCGGTCGCCCAGACCGAAGGTCTTGGTGCGGTACGCCGACAGTCCGGTGCCGGCGAACATGGTGCCGCTGACCTTCGGGTCGCTGATCACCGGTGCGTAGAACAGGCTGCCCGGCTGGCCGAAGATCGGGTCGGCGGTCCAGATCCAGCTCGCGATGTCACCGTTGGCGAAGCTCACCTCGGGCGAGACGTCGTAGTACGTGTGGAACCGGAACTCGGGGCGGGCGACGTCCCAGCCGGAAGCCCCGCCGTCACCGATCATCGTGTTGACCCAGCGCTGACGCTGGCCCTTGTTCTCCCAGGTGCCGTTGTCCTGGGTACCGCCCTGCAACAGGTTCACGTCGTGCGGGCTGGCCGAGAGGCTGATGAACTGCAGGGTGTTCATGCCCTTGTTGACGCCGTCCAGCTTCGACGGGATCCTCGACAGCATCTGCCGGCAACGCTCCCGCTGGCCCTCCTTGGTCAGGTTCCGGTCCGGGTTGTCACACCAGGACGAGCGGTCGACGAACTCACCGCTGGACCGCATCACGCCGCCGTCGCTGGCCTCGAAGAACTGGTACGGGTTACGCGGGTTGGTGACCAGGTCGTGCTGGTCCGGGTGCAGGCCGTTGGGGTGCAGTTCGTCGGTGCCGTCGTAGGTCATGTCGGTGCCGCTGACCCCGGCGTCGGTGGAGAGGATCACGGCCCGCTTGTTGGCCACCGTCTCGCCGTACAGGTAGGAGCCGCCGGTGTAGACGATGTCGGGGTGCCCCGCCGGGGTGTGCACGAACACGTCGTACCAGCACTGTCCGGTGCACTGGTTGTAGGTGGCGAAGCCCGGATCGACCGGGTTGGAGCTGGTCAGGTCGGTGAACGTCGGCGAGCCGGCGGCCACGTCGTCGCTGCGGAACAGCCGCGAGTACGGGGTGCCGGTGTTGCCCTCGTAGACGTACATCCGGGTCTTGCCGCCGGGCAGGGCGGTCACGTCGATCGCCGCGCGGGTCTGGAACATCGCGGCGTTGAGGGACGGCTTGATCTGCGTCCAGGTCGCCCCGGCGTCGGACGAGCGCCACACGCCCCGGCCGTACGAGCTGGCGTAGACGATGTCGGCGTCGCGGGGGTCGAGCTTCACCTGGCGTACGCCGCGCGGCGAGCAGCTGGTCGTGTTGTTGTACTCGGCGGCGTTGCCGGTGCAGGCCGTGGCGTCGGCCGAGCCGTTGTGGATGAACTTCCAGCTCTTGCCGCCGTTTGTGGACTTGTAGAGGCCCCACTTCTCGGCGTCCGGCACCGGCCGGGTGACCCCGGTGCAGCAGGAGCTGGACATGCCGCGCAGCGCCGTTGTGGTGGCCACGTAGAGAGTCTTGGGGTCACCGGGCTCGATGGTGATCTCACCGATGCCCTTGCCGCCGAGGACGTCCTTGCCGAGCGGACCCGACCAGGTCAGGCCACCGTTCGTCGACCGGTACAGGCCGACGCCGGCGACGCAGCCGGAGCCGCAGGTGTTGGCCTCGCCGGTGCCGACGTAGATGGTCAGGCCGGTGCGGTCGTTACGGTCGATCGTCACCGCGCCGGCGGCGTTGATGCCCAGCGGACCGCCCAGGTAGAACCACTTCGGTTCGGCGGCGAGGATGTTCAGGGTGCCCCAGACGCCGCCACCGGCCGGGGTCACGTACGCTCGGCAGAGCAGCTTGGAGCAGTCGGGGCTGATGTCGATCGAGGTGACCCGACCGCCGGCGACGTACTCGTTGGGCACGTAGTTGAAGGCGTTGCGGTACTCGGTGAACGGGTAGAGCGCCTCGCTCGGGCCGATGTTGGTCCACTGCCGGCTGCCCTTGAACCGCTTGTCGGCCGCCTTGAAGGCCGCCTTGGACCGGTCCTGCTGGGCGATGGTGATCGCGTCCGCGGGGTAGGCGCGCTCCAGGAACGCCTGCTGGGCCGCGCCGCCCGGCCCGTCGGGGGACATACCGCTGTCGCCCGGAACGGCTCGGCGCAGCCGCTCCAGGTGGGCGCCGAGCGCGTTCGGCATCTCCCCGCCGACCGCGACGGGTGCCGGCACCTCGGCACCGGCGTAGTGAATTCCGACCAGGCCGGTCGACGCCACCAGGGCACCGACCGCCAGACCAACAAGAAGATGGCGACGTCTACGCTTCACGAGGGTTCCTCCGGCATGACGGCGTCACCGCAGCGCGGCATCCGGATTGGCGACCGTCGCTGGCAGCGTCCACGCAGGAATATGTCAGAGAGATCCACCCCAGGCAATAGAGCTGTCAGACGTAATGAACCGCCGCGAGGAGGGAAGGATCGGATGTCCGAGGAGGGTGGGCCGGCCGGCGGCGAGTTGCGGGCCGACTGTGCCCGCTGCTTCGGCCTGTGCTGTGTCGCCCCCGCGTTCGCCGCGTCGGCCGACTTCGCGCTCGACAAGCCCGCCGGCCAGCCGTGCCGCAACCTGGGGGCGGACTTCGGCTGCACCATCCACGCCGAGCTGCGCGACCGGGGTTTCCCCGGCTGCACCGTCTTCGACTGCTTCGGTGCGGGTCAGCGGGTCGCCCAGGTCACCTTCGGCGGGCGGGACTGGCGTGGGGAGCCACAGCACGCGCGGCGGATGTTCGACGTCTTCGCGGTGATGCGCCCGTTGCACGAGCTGCTGTGGTATCTGACCGAGGCGCTCGGGCTGCGGCCACCGGTCGAGCTGCGCGGGCCGTTGGCCGCCGCGCTCGCCGATACCGATCGGCTGGCCGGCGGTGACCCGGAAACGCTGCTCGCCCTCGATGTCGACGCGCACCGGGCAACAGTCAACGAGTTGCTGTCGCGTACCGCCGACCTGGCCCGTGCCCGCGGCGGAGCCGGCGCCGACCTGCGCGGCGCCACGTTGGTGGGCCGCGACCTGCGCCGTACCACCCTGCGCGGGGCGAACCTGCGGGGCGCGTTGCTGGTCGGCGCCGACCTGCGCGGAGTGGACCTGGCCCGGGCCGACCTGACCGGCGCGGATCTGCGCGGGGCGGACGTGCGCGGGGCCGACCTGTCCGGCACCCTCTTCCTGCACCGGTCGCAGGTCGACGCCGCCCGGGGCGACCTGGGGACCCGGTTGCCGGGGCAGATCAGTCGCCCGGCCCACTGGTCGCAGCTGCCGCTCGCCCCAAGGGCGTCGCGGCGCGGCCGGTGCCGCTGACCGGTACGAAACGACGTCCGGCGCGGCCCGGAACAGCGCGGCCCGGAACGGCGCGATCGGTCAGCGGCGGACTGGCGCGGCGCCCTGCCGCGCCTCGTTCATGCCCTGATTGGCCAGCGCGTCGGCCCGCTCGTTCTCCGGGTGCCCGTTGTGCCCCTTCACCCACAGCCAGGTGATCTGATGCCGGGCGCAGGCCGCCTCCAGCCGCTGCCACAGGTCGGCGTTCTTCACCGGCTGCTTCGCGGCGGTCAGCCAACCATTGCGTTTCCAGGACGCCAACCAGCTGGTGATGCCGTTGCGCACGTACGTGCTGTCGGTGTGCAGCTCGACGGTGACCGGACGGGTCAGGCTCTCCAGCGCCTCGATTGCGGCGGTCAACTCCATCCGGTTGTTGGTGGTCGGGCTCGCCTCCCCGCCGCACAGCTCACGCTCGTGGGAGCCGTAGCGCAGCAACGCGCCCCAGCCACCCGGGCCGGGGTTGCCGCTGCACGCCCCGTCGGTCCAGATCCGCACCACCCGGCCGGCCGTCTCGTCCACCATGCCGGCAGACCCTACCGGCCACGGCCCCCCGGGTCGCTCGACGGGCCGCCAATGCGGTGTCCAGGAACGTTTGCGGTGTCGCGGCGAGGTCCAGGCGACCATCCGGCAAGGCGCTGCGCTTGTACCGACGGCTGCACGCCCGCACCGTCGACGAGATCGACGTGCTCCGGCTGGACGGCCCACAACTTCAGGCGCTCGCCGCCGGCCGTCACCGTCGCGAGGCTGACCACGCCGCGCCTCAGTGACCTGGGGCGTCGACGTTCGGCGGTTCGGGGTCGACGACGGCCGGCGGCACGGTCCACGCCGGGCGGCGCGACGGCGCGAGCCGGTCGCGTATCCGACCGGCGGCATCGGCGACGGTGGCGGTGACCATCGGTCGGAGTCGGGTGGAGCGCATCACCGCGAGGTCCTCGGCGACGGTGGTGTCACCGTCGAGGAAGCGCAACACCCGGCTGGCCGGGTTGCGGTCGAAGAGGCGACCGAAGAACTCCGGACCGTTGACCAGGCCATCGTCCAGTGCCCGCAACGCGACCGCGTCCATCCACCGGTGTCGGTCGGGGTAGGCGGGTGCCGGCACCGGCGGCCGGCCGGCGGCGACCGCCCGGGCCACCTGGTCAGCCTGACGGTGCATCGCCGAGAAGGTGAATCCGGTCGAGGGCCGGGTGGCACCGCCGGCTGTGCCAAGCCGCACCACCCGGGGCGATGGCCGGGCCACGAACGGGCCGTCGGTCATCGGGATGACACCGTTCTCGACCTCGGTCACGGTGAGCCGCGCCGGATCGAGACCGAGCAGGTCGCGGTATCCGGCCAGCGCCGCGTCGTACGCCGCTCCGGTCAGCAGATCGGGTGAGAACTCGGTGTACTCGACAAGCGCGTACCGACTGTCGACGGGCAACACGTAGCCGAAGGAGACACCCCGGGTGGGCTGCGGGGTGCGAAAGTCCATCAGGACCGCCCGCGCCGGGTCGAAGACCGGCCGGTCGGCCGTCAACCACCAGCCCCGGAAGTGCTGCAACCAATTGGTGCGCCCGGGTCGGTGCGGTGGCCGCGGCCGGGAGTCCAGCAGCCAGCGAGCCCGTAGCAGCGGTCGACCGTCGACGGCACGCACCAGCACCCGTTCACCGTCGTCGTCGATGCCGCCGGCAGCGGCGACGACCCGGGTCGCACCCAGGCGCCGCTCCGCCTCGGCGGCCCGCTCGTAGATCGGGCCGGAGCGCAGCATCGCGTACCGCAGGGGCGTCAGGTCCAGGGCGCGGTGCGCGCCGGGCGTGACCACCTCGACGCGTGACCAGCTGGCGCTGAGCAACTCGTCCAGGTCGTTGCCGGGCTGGCCCCAGAACGCCCAGGTGCGGTCCTGTCCACGTCGGTGCACCGGGTCGACGACGGCGATCCGCACATCGCGTACGCGATGCCGGGCCAACGCGGCCAGCACCAGCGACGCCGCGCCTCCCCCACCTACCAGGGCGAGATCGACGTCGACCGGCGGGGAGTCCATCCGATCACGCTGCCACACCCGCCGGCCGCTCGGATGAGCAGGGGCGGTGCCGGGTTCTTCGGACATACCAAAGACCGCTGGCCGGCACCCTGGTTGGGGTGCCGGCCGGCGGTTCTTGTTCCCCCTGGTGGAGGAATGTCTTCGGTTGTCAGCTGGTGGGTCAGCTGTTCCAGTGTTGGGTGACGAGGTCGGCGGCCTGCTGTTCCCACTGGGCGTAGTGGTCGGGGTAGGCCGACACCTGCACGGTCTGCGCGGCCTGGGTCAGGGGCATGT